>CAMJQA010000002.1 GCA_946407895.1 uncultured Prevotellaceae bacterium | reverse complement strand
ACGCCGTCTGCAAAGGTTCGGCGGGGTGCCGAGGTCGTCCCGACGCCGTCTGCAAAGGTTCGGCGGGGTGCCGAGGTCGTCCCGACGACATTGGCTTCATCTTGTGGGAACTACCTCAGAATCTTCGTGCCGCCCTGGATGTATATGCCGCGCGGCAACTGGCTCAGGCTGCGCTCGGCACGACGTCCGTCCAGGTGGAATATCTCCTCCTGACGGCGCGATGAGCCTATGCGGCCCAACGCGCTGCCCCCGGCCTCTACGGCAAATTCGCAGGTGCCCGATATGGGCGTGTCGCCCACCATGACGCAGTATCGCCAGGCCCCTGTTGCCAGCACGCCCAGGCTGAGCGTGTGGTCGCCAGCCTCCAGGGCCTGCGCCTCGTGCCAGGCATTCTCTCGGTCGTGCTGGTAGCAGAGCTTGCAGCCGAGGCCCTCGGGCACGCCCTCGCACCGTATGAGCACCTCGTCGGCGGCGGAGTATCGCTGCACTTCCGTGAAGAGCTTCACGGGCTGGCCAACCACAAAGTACTGGCGCGGGAAGGGCTCCACGTAGCCATCGCATGCAAAGTAGCCCACGAAGTAGCTCCCCACGGGCAGGGGGGCCGTCCAGTTGCGCGTGCCGCTGACGTTCAGCGTCAGGGTTTCGTTCGTGCGGCTGCCATAGAGCCACGTGGGGCACTTGACATTCTGTGGGGTGATGCCCTGGGCGTAGATGCCAATCCAGTCGTTGCTCATGCAGGGGGCCGAGGTCAGCCTCACGCGCACGGGGTCGCCTGCCTTGTACACCTGTTTGTCCGTGGTCATGCCGAATGCGGCTTCGTCGTACGCCCTGGCCGTCACAAAGACGGGGATGCGGGCCGAGCACTCGCTGTAGCCCTCGTCGCGGAAGAGGACGGCATAGTATTGGCCAGCCTGAGCAACCTTCAGCGTCAGGCGGCCCTCGCGTGCCTCAGTGTATTGCCACGCCTTGGAGGGGCTGTTCACTCCGGGCTCCGTACCCTGGCTGTAGAGGCCGATCCATGCCTTTGAGCCCACGGGGGCATCCTTGTAGGCAATGCCGATGTCTTCTCCCACCCGGTAGTACATCCTCTCGGTGCTGATGACAGCACTTAGTGCCACCGCCTTGCCGTCCGTCCAGTCGGTGTATATGGGTTCGCCCTTGCCTCCGAAGCACTCGCAGGGGCGGACAGCGAATCGGAAGGGGCGGTCCTTGGGCAACTCGCCCTCGCCGAAAACGCAGATGACCTCTCCCTGGTCCTGCGCCTCGCCGAGATAGCATTTGGGGGAGAACACGCGCTTAGTGCCCGAGACGAATATGACGTCCAGCCACTGGTACTCCACCTGCACCTCGTAGTCGAAGGCTCTCACCCCCCCATCCTTCGTCAGCACGTTGGGGAAGTGCACCGTCACCTGCTGCTGCTCGGTGCCGTAGCGGTCTTTGCCACGCGAAGTGGTCACCGAGGCCTTGGCGCCGGCGGCAAATTGAGGTATGGCGGCCTCCTTGCCCCTGTTCTCGAAGCTGAGAGGCTTCAGGCGCGAAATCGGCCAGGGCAACACCCAGCTGTCGGCCACCAGTTGGTCATACACGAACTCCCTGCGCTCGAAGGTAAGGCAATTGTCCCACACCCGCATCACCATGCCCTGGCGGCCATCGGAGCAGTCCATCTTGGGCATCTGGTAGGGAGGCTTGAGAGGGCTGTCGTCGTGGTACGTGTTCTCGCGGGCGGGCATGGGATAGAGATAGCTGAGCGAAGCGGTGCCGATGCTGGTGAAGGCACCCTGCCAGAGGTCCCGCTCGTCGTTCAGCGGAGAGTGGGAATGGCCGGAGAAGCACACCGCGTTCGGGTAGCGCGAGAAGAGCTTCGTTGTGGTGCCGTCGTCCATGCCCCAGGCCCACGGGCCATTGCATGTATTGCGCAAGTGAGGGTGCTGGATGTAGAAGAATGGACGTTCGGTGCCCAACACGCTCTCGTGCTCGCTCAGGAATTCGCCCAGGCCGGGTATGTTGCCCGTGTGCCAGTGGGCGCCAATGAAGTGGTAGCCCTTCACCGTCTTCAGCCAGATGGGGCTATAGTCTTCGCGGAAGCACGTCTTCCATACCTCGGCCGGCCGGAGGCCTATGCCCTGCGCCTTGCTCGTCTCGGCATCGCTGTGGCCCCATGTGTAGCCCTCCAAGTCGTGGTTGCCGTATATGAATAGCTTCTCCACGTGCTCCCCGGTGGGCAACTTGTCGTCGGGAAACACGCGGTACCATACATCGGCCACCACCTGCAGCTGGGGTTCCATTCCCCAGTCAGCCAAGTCGCCGGCCATGATTACGCCGTCCACCTTCTGGCCACGGAAGTACTCCAGCGCGTGCTGGAATGTGTCGGCCGATTGCGCATCGCGAATGTGGATGTCGCTCAGAACGCCTATGATGAGGTTGGGTTGCCCCAAGGTATCAAGGGCTTGTGCAAATGCCGGGGCGTCAAGGTATGCCGCACCGGCAAGCAAAGATGTCTTCTGGATGAATTCTCTTCTGTTCATGTCATTATATTATTATATACCTCCATATCATTAGTCTGTTATGTCTTCATCTCATTGTATGCCGCCCTATATCCGGCCAGCGGTGAAACCAATGCATCAGTCGGGCACATAGCCGTATTCCTGCTTCTCAGCCACACTTACGTCCGCAAAGTTACAGAAAAAGATTGATACAAATTAATATTTGTGCATATTTATTGCAATACTTGCAATATTTTATACCTCCTATTAGCCAACCTCCGCCACCCAGATACATTGGATGGCGGAGGATAGGGGGATTTCTACATGCCGGCGGACAGTTTCATCCGTTTGTGCCAGATGGGGTAGTCACAAGTTCTCCTTCTTATCGTCCCATGAGGGGCCTCATTACTTGTAGAGGCGGGCGAATTCGTCCACAAGGGCCTGAGGCATCTTGGCGCGCTGCTTCCACTCGTCGGGGCCCTCCACCCCGGCGCGGCTGTAGTCGAAGGGACGGAATCCGATGCGGCGCACGGCCTTCTCGCTGCGCAGGCGGAAGTCGTAGTGGCGCGCGTCGCGGAAGAGCGGGTCGCGGACCAGGCTGTGCTGGTCGTGCCCTTGGCTGTGCCATTCGTCGAGGCTGGCTCCCAGGAACGACAAGGGCCTGCCGGAGGCGTCGTAGTATAGGTTGTGGTCCATAAGGAACTGGCCCCACTGGCCAGAAAGCAGTTCGCCGCGGTCAAAGATGACGATGTTGTGCTCGAAGGTGAATGAGCGGTGGTCCTCCTTTCGGCTGGCCTGCAGCTGCTGCAGCCATGCCCAGGCGAAGATGTTGTTGCGCACCACGTTCTCGCGTCCGTAGTGCTGGTGGAAGCCGCCGCACTTGGTGTTATACACAAGGTTGTTCTCCAGGACGATGCCGGAGCTGCCCTCGTCGGTGTAGAGGCCCCACCCGCCGTAGTCGTACGACCAAACGTCGTGTACCACGTTATCATGTATCCTCGTGCCGGGAGAGAGGCCCAGTGTGTAGACCGCCCCCATGTCGGAGAGCACGCCCCAGCCGATGTGGTGGATGTGGTTAAAGCCCACGTCGTTGTGGTGAGCCATGCTGGGGGTGTACCCCCACACCCAACCGACGCTGACGCCCGTGTAGCGGAGGTCGCAGATGTCGTTGTGGAGGACGTGGTTGTATGGTGAGTGGAAAATGATGACGCCGCCCGAGCAGGGGAACGACAGGCCCAGGTGTCGGAGGATGCAGTTCTCGACGAGGTTGCCCCGGGTGACGTCCTCGCCCTCTGCGGGCATGGCGTAGTCACCCAGCTTGATCCCTCCACCGCCGATGTCGTGAATGAAGCAGCGCTGTACCCGGTTGTCGTGGCAGTGGCTCCTGATCCATACGGCATAGTTACCCGTGTGCTCGATCTCGCAGTCCTCAAGGGCAATTCGGTCGGCATAGTCCATCATCACGGCGGCGTCGAGCTGGCATGCCACCTGCTGCGGTTCCGTGCCGTTGCGCGGGGTATAGTTTGCGGTGTGCTGTATGCGCAGGTTGCGGAAGCTGACGTCCCCCACGGGGTGCTCCGGCGTGCCGCGCAGTATGATGGCCTGCTCCAGCACGGGGGCGAATACCTCCGGCTCGCGGTCGGCCTCGCCCGGGAGGGGTATGTAGGTGAGCGTGCCGTCGAGGGCAAGGAACCATTCGCCCGGGGCATTTAGCGCGGCGCGGTAGTTCTCCAGGCAGAACTGTGTGCCCTGCCTCAAGTCGTTCCACGACATCATTCCGCGGCCCGTGATGTAGAATCGGCCACTGTCGGGGAGGGCGTACTGGAGGAACTTGGTCGTGTTGTCCCACTTGTGGTAGAATCGTGCCACCACCTGCTCCATCTCAGGCTGGGCGAGGCCCTTCAGTGGGGCCAGCAGGGCGGGGTCGGCCTCAATGGCCTGGGTGGCGTAGTGGGGCACGCGGCCCTCGCCGCGGTGGTGAATGTCTTCGCTCACGGCCTTCACCGTGTAGAAGCCCTCGTCGGGCGTGCGGGCCCGCGTGGCGCGGCGTCCGTTCACGTAGAGCTGTTCGGGTCGCCATCCGTAGCGCACCGTCTCGGTCAGGTGTGTCTGCCACCAGCCCTCCTTTGTCTTGGCCCAGCCGCCGATGCGCTTTCCGGCGCTTAGCAAGGGCTTGTCGTTAGCGTCGCCCTCAAATACGATGGGGCACGATTGCTCCCCGGTGATGACAAGGGGCTCCTGCAGGCAGTACGTGCCCGGCTTGATGTGGACGAACAGTGTGTCGGCCCCGACAGAGCCCCGGGCCTGGGCCACGGCGCGCACGATGTCGTCGGCCGACGAGCATTCAACGCGTCGCTGGGCGCTGCCTGCCACAACCGAGCAGGCCGCGATGAGGATGAGAAGATTTCTTTTCATGACTATACATTATATATAAATAGATGATTGGTCAGTGCGGCAACCTATTCCTTGCCGAAGAAGACGGGAAGACCCCGTACGGGCACCTATGGCCTGTCGAAGACGAGGGGCTGGCCCAGTACCCGGCGGTCAACCTCCCTGCCGTCCCAGGCAAGCTCTCCGTTCACCCACGTGCGCTCCACCGTCCAGCCGAGGGTCGTTCCCTCCAGGGGGCTCCAGCCGCAGAGGCTCAGGACGTCCTCCCGGGCCACCACATGGGGCTTGCGGCTCAGCAGGACAAGGTCGGCCCAGTAGCCCGGGCGGATGAAGCCGCGGTCGCGTATGCCGAACAGGCGCGCCGGGGCGTGGCACATCAGTTCAACAACCCTTGGGCGCGATAGCACGCCCTCGTCGGCGAGGCCGAGCATGGCGGGCAGGCTAAACTGCACCATGGGCATGCCACTGGCAGCACGCCGGCAGCCGCCCTGCTTCTCCGTGAGCAGGTGGGGAGCATGGTCGGTGGCCACCAGGGTGATGCGGCCGTCATTGAGGGCCCGTCGCAGGGCATCGCGGTCGCGCACGGACTTCACGGCGGGGTTGCATTTGATGCGGGTGCCCAGGCGGGCGTAGTCGGCGTCGCAGTAGAGCAGGTGGGCCACGCAGGCCTCGGCGCTGATACGCGGACAGGCCCCCTCGAAGAGCGAGAGCTCAAGCTCGGTGCTCACGTGTGCCACATGCAGGCGGGCTCCCGTCTCGCAGGCAAGGCCTATGGCCCGCACCGTGCTCTGGTAGCAAGCCTCGGCATCGCGTATAATGGGGTGGAGGCTCACATCGGGGTCGTCGCCATATCGTGCCACGGCCTCAGCCATCCTCTGGTCGATGCGGGCAGCATCCTCGCAGTGCGCCATCACCATGACGGGGCTGTCGGCAAAGATTCGGCGCAGCGCCTCCTCGTCGTCGACCAGCATGTCGCCCGTGCTGCTGCCCATGAATACCTTCACGCCGGGCACGAGGGTGGGGTCCAAGCGGCATATCTCGTCGGCGTTGTCGCGAGTGGCGCCCAGGTAGTAGGCATAGTTCACGTGGCAGTTCAGGGCACCCAATCGGCGGCGCTCCTCCAGCAGCTCCAGGGTGGTGGTGGGTGGTAGGACGTTGGGCATGTCCATCACGCTAGTGACGCCGCCAGCTGCTGCGGCAGCAGTCTCGCTATCCATGGTAGCCTTATGCGTCAGTCCGGGGTCTCGCATGTGCACATGGTCGTCAATTACGCCCGGCATGAGCCACATGCCCGTGGCGTCGACCTCGAGGGCGCGTGGTGCCACTATCAGGCCGTCGCGCTTCACGCTGTCAATCCTGCCGTCGTCAATCAAGACGGAGCCCTGGAACTCGTCACCCTCGTTCACCAGGGTGGCGTTCTGTATGACAATAAGGTTACTCATTCCTTCCCCCTGGGTTTAATACTCGTCATTCTCAGGCGCATCACGCCAAAAAAAGCTTCGCTGAAGATGCCGCCGCTCATCTTGCTGGTGCCCAATTCGCGGTTGATGAAGATGACGGGAACCTCCTTCACCCGAAACCCGAGGCAGAGCGCGCTGTATTTCATCTCTATCTGGAAGGCATAGCCCTTGAAGCGCACGCGGGCAAGGTCTATGGTCTCCAACACACGTCGCCTGTAGCAGACGAATCCCGCCGTGGTGTCATGCAAGCCGATGCCCAGCACGAAGCGGACATACTTGCTGGCGAAGTACGACATCAAGACACGGCCCATAGGCCAATTCACCACGTTCACGCCCTTCACGTAGCGGCTGCCGACGGATACGTCGTAGCCCTCGTCGTGGCAGGCGGCGTAGAGGCGGGGCAGGTCGGCCGGGTTGTGGCTGAAGTCGGCGTCCATCTCGAAGATGTAGTCATATCCCTGGGCAATGGCCCACTCGAATCCCCTTATGTAGGCCGTACCGAGCCCCAGCTTGCCCTGACGCTCGATGAGGTGGAGGCGGGTGGGAAAGTCTTCGTCCATGAGACGCTTCACTATGGCGGCCGTGCCGTCGGGGCTGCCGTCGTCGATTATTAACACGTCGAACGCCTTCTCCAAACCGATGACGGCACGGATGATGGCTTCCACGTTCTCCTTCTCGTTGTAAGTGGGAATGATTACGATGCTGTCGCTGAAATGCTTCTCTGCCATAACTATGAAAACTTATACCTGTGAGGGCTGCTCGACGCCCTTTTGACCGCAAAGTTAGTGCAATCCGACGATATTCACAAATAATCGGCCCCTTTTTAACGCATATTAGAAAATAATCCGAAAAAATCCAAACTTCCCTTGCCGTTCAGAGGGAAAATCACTACCTTTGCGCAATATTTATGCCGGGTACAAAACATTCTACGTATATGCAGCAACAGAAAATCATCATTCTCGACTTTGGCTCCCAAACCACGCAGCTCATTGCACGCCGCCTGCGCGAACTCGACACCTTCTGCGAAATCCTGCCATACAACCGTTTCCCTGCCGACGATGAGAACGTCATCGGCGTCATCCTCTCAGGCAGCCCCTACAGCGTGTATGCCCCCGAGGCCTTCCGCATAGACCTCGCCCAGTTCCGCGGCCGGGTGCCCGTGCTGGGCATCTGCTATGGCGCCCAGTACATGAGCCATTCGCTGGGGGGCAGGGTAGAGCCCGCCGGAAGCCGCGAGTACGGCAGGGCCAACCTGACCGAAATCGACACGAACGACCCCCTCTTCCACGGCTTCCAGAAGGATAGCCAGGTATGGATGAGCCACGGAGACACCATCACGGCCCTTCCCCCCGGCTTCCACACCATAGCCAGCACCGACCACGTCGTAAACGCCGCCTACGCGGCTGATGATGAGCCCTTATGGGGCGTGCAATTCCACCCCGAGGTCTTCCACTCCGTGCAGGGAACACTCCTCCTGCGCAACTTCGTCGTCGATATATGCGGCGGAAGGCAAGACTGGAGCCCCGCCAACTTCGTGGAGGCCACCATACAGGAACTCCGCAGCCAGATAGGCAGCGAAAGGGTCATACTGGGCCTCTCCGGCGGCGTGGACAGCTCCGTGTGCGCCGTACTGCTCAACCGCGCTATCGGCAACCAGCTCACGTGCATATTCGTGGACCATGGCATGCTGCGCAAGAACGAGTTCCACGACGTGATGAAAGACTACGACGGACTCGGGCTCAACGTCGTAGGGGTGGATGCCAGCGACAAGTTCCTGGGCGACCTCCAGGGCGTAACCGAACCCGAGCAAAAGCGCAAGATCATAGGCCGAGACTTTGTGGAAGTATTCAACGCCGAGGCCAGGAAGATAACAGATGCCCGATGGCTGGCCCAGGGCACCATCTACCCCGACCGCATAGAGAGCCTGAACATTACCGGCAAGGTCATAAAAAGCCACCACAACGTGGGAGGACTGCCCAAGGAAATGAACCTCAAGCTGTGCGAGCCACTGAGATGGCTCTTCAAGGACGAGGTTCGCCGGGTGGGCCGACAGTTGGGCATGCCCGAACACCTCATCACCCGACACCCATTCCCGGGGCCCGGACTGGCCGTGCGCATCCTCGGGGCCGTCACCAGGGAGAAAGTACGCGTGCTCCAGGATGCCGACGACATATACATACGCGCCCTCCGCAACTACAAGGTACGACTGTCGGGCGAGGAAGCACGCCGCGTGCTGGCGGCCGGAGTGCCAGCCGACATGCAGAACGGTGAAATCGAAGTCTCCCTCTACGACCAGATATGGCAGGCCGGAACCACCCTGCTCAGCGACGTGCGCAGCGTAGGCGTAATGGGCGACGAGCGAACCTACGAGAACCCCGTGGCCCTGAGAGCCGTCACCAGCACCGACGCCATGACCGCCGACTGGGCACACCTGCCCTACGACTTCATGGCCCGCGTATCAAACGACATCATAAATAATGTAAAGGGCGTCAACCGCGTATGCTACGACATTTCATCAAAGCCCCCCTCGACCATCGAATGGGAGTAGTGCGGGGCACATAATATCAATAGAGTCAAATGTCAAGACTACTGCTAACACAGATTCTGCTGCTGCTCTGCACATGTACAATTCGGGGCATCAGGCTTAGTCCTCAGACTCGAGACTATCTCATAGAGGCTGAGAGTTTTCAAAAACTGGGCGGATGGGGTATCGACAACCAGGCAGCCACCATCATGGGATCACCATACCTGCTGGCACACGGCATGGGCATTCCCGTACAAGACGCCGAAACCCGCATCAGCGTGCGCAAGGCAGGACGGTATCGCCTATGGGTGCGCACACGGGACTGGACACGTCCCTGGGGACGCCAGGAATCCCCCGGCAGGTTCAAGATACTAATAAATCAGCATCAGACCGACACCATATTCGGCACGAAGAGTGCTTCATGGGGCTGGCAAGACGGAGGCGTCGTTCAACTCCATAAAGGCCAGAACACCCTGGCCCTTCACGACCTGACAGGGTTCGACGGCCGCTGCGACGCCATCTACCTCACCCCAAGATTGAATGCCGCTCCCCCCGACATCGACTCACACCACCGCCGAAAGCTTCTCGACCTTCCCGATGTGAAAGACCAAGGGGCATTCGACCTTGTTGTCGTTGGCGGCGGCATCGCAGGCTGCTGTGCAGCCGTTACAGCTGCCCGGCTGGGATGCAAGGTGGCCCTCATACAGAACCGCCCCGTCCTGGGGGGAAACAACAGTTCCGAAGTAAGAGTCGGCCTCTCTGGCCTCATCCGCCAACAGCCCTATCCACATCTTGGCGAACTGATGGACGAGCTGGGAGGCGTAGGTTTCTGGAATAACTACGAAGCCCAGCAAGACACCGCATCCGAACGAAGCAAGCGCATCCTCAGCATCCTGCGTCAGCACCCCGAGAAAATGCAGCACAACGCCGGCCCGGCCAGTAACTACGAGGACGAGAAGAAGCTCCGCCTCATCCAGAACGAGCCCAATATATCACTATTCCTTAACACCGAGGTCGTCAGCGTAAAGATGCAGGGGAAAAACATTCGCTCCGTCGTCGGGAAGAACATAGCGGACGGCACAGAAAGCATCTTCAGCGCCCACGTCTTTGCCGACTGCACAGGAGATGGCAACCTGGGCTATCTGGCCGGCGCAGACTACCGCATGGGAAGGGAAAGCAAGGCCGAGACCCACGAACCCAGCGCGCCCGAAGAGGCCGACCAACTCACGATGGGCACCTCGGTGCAATGGTATTCCGAAGACACTCCCGCGGCGCAACCCTTCCCCGAATGTCCATGGGCCATCCAGTTCAACGACTCCACATGCTTCCCCATACTGCGCGGAGACTGGCAATGGGAAGCCGGCCTCGACCTCGACCAGATTGCCGACATAGAGCAGATACGCGATCATGCCCTGCGAGCCGTCTATGGCAACTGGGCCTACCTTAAGAACCACCACCGAGACAGCCTAAGCTATCGCAACAAACGCCTGGCATGGGTGGCATTCATTGGCGGCAAGAGGGAGTCGCGCCGCCTAATGGGCGATATCGTTCTCACTGAACAGGACATCATAAACCATGTGGCATACGATGATGCCTCCTTCACAACCACCTGGGGCATAGACCTGCATTATCCCGAACATATACCGGGACTTGACGAGGCGCCATTCACAGCCTACAGCCAGACGACACCCATCTCTCCATACGCCGTTCCATATCGCTGCCTGTATTCCCGCAACGTCGATAACCTGTTTATGGCAGGCAGAAACATCAGTGTTACGCACATAGCCCTGGGAACGGTTCGCGTCATGCGCACTGGCGGTATGATGGGCGAAGTCGTCGGCATGGCAGCCGACATCTGCCGACAACACGGCATCCTGCCGCGCGCTGTCTATACCGACCATCTGCCAGAACTGAAGAAATTGATGCAGAAGAAATAATCTCCTTTCAATAAACAAATGAGACGAATCATTTTTTTCCTTGTCGCACTACTGACAGCTGTACACGCTTTTGCTGCTAATGATGAGCCTCTTCGTCTGGCGGTGGCAGGTATTACTCACGGGCATCTTGGCGAGGTAGTGCGCCATATGAACCGAGGTGACTTTCAGATTGTTGGAGTTGCCGAGCCCAATGATACTTACCGTAAGCGGAATGAACTCACCGGACGCCTGCCGGAGAATCTCTTCTATGCCGACCTTGGACAGATGCTTGACGAGACGAGACCTGAAGCCGTAGTAGCCTATGGCAGCATATACGATCACTTGAGTGTAGTGGAGGCCTGTGCACCCCGCCATATTCATGTTATGGTGGAGAAGCCACTGGCTACCACTTTTAAGGCTGCACATCGTATGGCCCAGCTGGCTGAGCGCTATGGCATCAAGGTGCTCACCAACTACGAAACCACCTGGTACAGCACCAACCAACATGCCCGCAGCCTCATTGATAAAGGCAGCATTGGGGAGCTGGTACGCATTAATATCTACGACGGGCATGAGGGGCCCAAGGAAATAGGTTGCGGCCCGATGTTCCTGGAGTGGCTTACCGACCCTGTACTTAACGGAGGCGGTGCGGTGGTGGACTTTGGCTGCTATGGCGCAAACCTGGCTACGTGGCTGTTAAATGGCCAGGAACCGCTCAGCGTATATGCCGTGTTGCAGCATAAGAAACCCGATGTCTATCCTAAGGTTGATGACGATGCTACAATTGTGGTGCAATATCCCGGCACCACCGTTCAGATAATGGCCTCTTGGTGCTGGCCCCAGAGTCGCAAGGACATGTATATCTATGGCCTTAGGGGAAGTATCTTTCAACTCACGCCCAATCAGATGGAAACCTTCATAGACCGTCATCATAGCGGCCGGTTCGAAGCTCCCCGTTTAGAGGCTCCCTACGATGACTCTTTCCGTTTCCTGCGTGCCGTGGTCAGGAACGAAATAATCCTGCCGCCTTACGACTTGAGTTCGCTCGAAAACAATCTGATGGTTGTCCGCATACTGGATGCAGCACGTAGGAGCGCTAAGACGGGAAAGCCAGTACGCTTCTCTGACGTTCGCCATATAAACAAGAAAAAGGGGGAATAATCCTCCTTTTTCTTCATTTTAGGCATAACTATTATATACATAACAATATATGTCCCTGAATTAAGTGATTCGGAAGGGGCTCGAACCCTTGACCCGCAGCTTAGAAGGCTGCTGCTCTAATCCAACTGAGCTACCGAACCATCCTCAACTTGCACAGCTAAGGTAGCTGCAAAAAACGGCTGCAAATTTACGGCTTTATGGGGTAAAATGCAAATTTTTGGCTGTTTTTTTATGGCTAACTTGGCGTTTTGACTTGACGGCCACAGAGCAGGTGATAGTCGCAATTGGTGCAGACACGTATGTCAGCCGTTTGACTGAAAGGAATAGCGGGGTTGAATATCTCTGCAACAACGTGGCAAAGCTCCTGACGAAATCGGTCTTCCACTTGCCGGAAATCAGATTCGCTCTCAGCGGACTTATCCTCACTCTGCCTGAAGAAGAGGGTAGGGTCATAGTCAGGCCGGTGAGCCTCCCTTACATAGAAGAGTGCGGCGTGGAGGGGATTATTCCGGCATTGCATGAGAGATTGCCTGCAGGCAAGTGCATATACGAACGTTTGGAAGAAGTGGTCGGGATGGGCCTCACCTCGTACAAAGAGCTGATCAATCGTTGGGCTGACGAGGTGCGTTTTCCCCGTCTTGTAGTCAAGTATGCGAGTCGTGCCGTCGCGGTCTTGGTCTAAGCGGTCTATGCGCCCTCCAAGGCGTACGATGATAGGCTCATCCTTGGGTCGGTCCACCTGCAAGTATAGGTTGCAGTCTTGTTCCATACCTAGAAGAGTAAAGGGAGCGCGGTGCATGTCATAGCGCAGCAGCGCCCTTAGATACTGTAACACGACATCGCGTATTATGATAGCCTGACCGATGTACTCGCATTTGGGTGCGCCATCGGGTTGCAGCATCTGTGCAATGCGCCGTTCACGTTCCTGGTCGTAGAGACGTCCGCTTAAGTTCTTTAAGGGGTGGAAGACATTTAGTTCGAAAGCAATGTCAACGTATTGGCGCAGCATGGCCGATTCAGGAGCCAGCAACGGACTCAGCCATTCCTGTTGTACCGTTTGCTCTCCGTCGTGCCGTCGGATGAGGTCTTTGTATATAATCTCAGCTGTATCATGAAAAACGTTGCCCAGTTGGGAAGCATCGACCTCGTCGCTCTCCTCTTGCGTGGCTTGCAAGTCTGCCACGTATCGGAAATAGAACTGCAGAGGGCACCGCATATAACGATTGAGGGCTGTTGGGCTGAGCCTCGACGGGTTCGGAACAGCCTGGCTCTGGCAATAAGTGGCCTTCAGGTGTTCGATGATCTGACTTGAGGCCGGAATGCATATTTCCGACGGCCGGACTATTTGCGGCAGGCTTTGAAGGCGCAGTTGTCGGATAGTTAGCTGCTGCGGTGTAAACTCAGCCTGCAGCTGTCGCAGGAAACGTGATATCTCATGCCTTTGTATGCCCACACAGTTTTCGTTGAAAACGCAGGTGATATGCTCGGCACGTTGTATAAGGCGATAAAAGTAATAGGCATAGATACTTATTCGGTGGCGTGGTGTGGTGAGGCCGTAGCTCTCGCGGATTACTGGCGGAATGAGGCTGTCCTGGCTGGAGGTGCGTGGCAGGCAGCCCTCTTCAACGGAGAGGAGAAGCAGATGGCTGAAGTCAAGGCAGCGGGTCTCGAGAACGCCCATAAGCTGAAGTCCGTCGGCTGGTTCCCCATGGAATGGGATACGTACGGCGGCAAGCAGCGTACGAAGGAGCTTGCGCATTGTGGTGAGCTCGGCCGATAAGGGATTCTGGGGCCGCGTAACCATCTGCAGGAGGCGCATCAGCACACGATGAACCTGAAAGACCGATTCGGCGGTGAGTTGGTCATAGATGTCTGGAGTACTGAGTCGTGAAAAGTGCAGACCGACCTCTTGCACCATATCGTCAAGCCAAGTGAACAGGCTGGAAAGCTCCAGGTTGACATGCCCCATAAGACGGTCTTGATTAACATACGCCGCATAAGGGTGACTCTGAACGGGCTGCAGGAAAGCTGGCCGGAAGCGTTGCCTGCGTCCATCCCATCCCTCGACCTGCATGGCAAACAAGGCAAGAAGGAAACTGTAAATGGGCGTCTGGTTGAGGGGGAAGCCCATTGTTACGTTAATGGCAGATGGCGAACCAGGTTTCCCGGCTTCAGGGATTGCATGTAGGACTGGCAGCAGTAGATTCTCATTGCAAAGCACTGCTGCATTCTTGGGCAGGCAGGCATCAAGGGGCTCCTGGAGCCAGTTCGTAACATAGCGTGCAACAGCATTGTCTGTAGTACAGGAAATATAGGTTATCTCACGTAAATGGCTTAGATTGCGGAACATCTCGGGTGGCAGTGCACTGGGGAAGCGGCGCAGGTTGCGACGCATGAACTCGCCTGCCTCGTGCCTTTCGTCGCGCGTGTAGAATTCATCATAATCCCAGTAGAAACGTGCACGGTCTCCCAGGGCCTTCATCAGGCATTCCTCTGTATCGTTAAGTACGCTGAATCCCACAAAGCATATATGTGGATAGGCGTCTAACAATTCGGGGGTGGCACTGATCTGTGTGCACACCTCGCGCTGCAAAGCGCCCTCCCAGAGCTGTCCGCGTGAAAGGAGTTCATCATGCAGGGCCGTGTACATCTGATACATCTGATCCCATAGCCGGATGAAACGCTGGCGCAACAATGAGTCTTTCCCCGAGGAAAAATAGCCGAAAAAGCGCACCAGGGCACGCCGCTGCTCCTCATCGAGATAGCTAAGGTCTTGCAGTTCGGTTAGGTCGTGAATGTGGCGGAAGACTTTATCGGCATCGGCCAAGTGCTTGTCTATGTCGTCGAAATCAGCCATCAGTATCTCTCCCCAGCCCCAAAAGCGGTCGAGGGTTTCGCGGGCAAGTGCATCGGGCCCCTCTTGCTGCAGGATGTGTTCGCCCACATATTTCAAGTAGAGTTGGTGCAGCAGGCAAATACAGTCTATGGGGTCAGCAACGGTAAGGTGGGAGAGGCTCTGGAAGAGATTGCTCATGGTGATGTAGCGGGGAGCCCACACGGGCTGTTCAGACTGCGCTGCCAGTTCCTGGCTCAGGAAAAGCCCTGCCCGCTGGCTGGGGAATACCACGGTTACGTCTCGCATGTCGGGCCCGTATTCTCGGAGCATGTCTTCGGCTACGATAGATAGGAATGAGGTCACGGTTATCTTATATAGGATTAATTGGGATTTTGAAATAATTTTTCTAACTCAATACAGAAGCAAATCATCTGGTCATTTTGAGGAATACCTGCTTCAGGCGGATGCTATAGACGTACCATAAATAGCCAAACACCTCACATTGGGGATGCATACGCTGCAACAGATCCATATATGCCCGCACCTGATTCTCGTACTCGGCTTCCTGCTCTGCATCAGGGTGCGCGAACTTATAGTCGATAACCGTAATGGTGTTGCCACGGATGACGACACGGTCGGGCCGGTGAACTGACTGATGCGGTTGGAAGCGGCTTCTACCAATGATATTGCGCTCATTCTCGTATTCAATATCATTTGAGAACCAAGAGTTTATCAACTTATTACTGAAGCCTTTATTCAATTTCGATATTATGGTCTGCAGGCGAGTTTCATCCTCTATGATGCCTGCGGCCCGGCACCGCTCCAACACCAGGGGCACATCATCAACCGTTCTGATCTGGCTCAGTACGTAATGCATCTGTTTGCCTATATCCGTATAACTCTGCGGAGCCTCCTGTTCCGAATCAAGGCTGCGGATGAATTTCAGGCTCTCATTGCTTTGTCGGAAGTTAAGACTGGGGGCATGGGATGTCATTTGCATAATCAGGGGGTCGCCGCCTGTTGACATGCGACGCGTTGATTGATGCTTCTTCTTGTCGGGGCCGACCATTGCTCCATAGGAATAGGTCAGGCTGTCTTCCTGGTTCTCCACACTGCCGAAGGGCGGTTTTTTCAGAAATAGGGCAAGGAGGTCGCCCGAAAGTGCCGGACGCACATCATCTTTGCCGTCCTTGTTTTTTCCCTTTGCCTTTCCTTCTTCCTTTCCTTTATCATCGAGCTCAGTAAGCCCCCAGATCATGAGGTTCTTCTCGGCCCTGGTGAAGGCCACGTAGAGTAGGTTGATGGCATCTACCCGGCGTTGGAAGTGCTCTTCCTTGTATGATGCATCGTAAAACGATTTACCGAGGCGTGAGTTCATGTCGACGCGCAGTTCGCCCAGCGTGTCGAACGCTTCGTTATCCGTGCGGCACCACATCTTGTCGCCGCGCATGTCTTTTTCTATTTGCCAGTGCGTAGCAGGAACCAGCACAGAATGGAACTGCAGGCCTTTTGACTTGTGTATGGTGAGGATGCGTACGCCTTGGATGTTTCCGCTGGGGATGGCATGTTTGTGTATCTTCTCGTCCCAGGCATTCAGGAAGCCCTGAATATCCGAAATGCCGGACTGGATGCAGGCCTGCAGCTCGTCGAAGAATGCCATCAGGTATGCGTCTTGCCCGTTGCCCGAACCCAGTTCAAATATGCGATGCAGGTGTTCGCAAAGCAGGTAAAGTGGTTGGGCAGACAGTTCGTCGAGGTGCCCGACAAAAGCCTCGGGTAGCAGGTCTGCCTCATTTCCGGTGAAGGGGTTTGCCTTGGGGCTCAGTTCCTTTCGTGCACCTGCATAGTGCAGGCATAGGTATCGCATGGCCAGCTTGTCGGGCTGCTGCGCGTTGCCCAGCACCCGCAATGCGCATATTATCATCTGCACGTCTATGCTTGATTCCAGGCGGAAAGCTTCATCGCTGACGAGGGTGATATCCGGAGCCTGCTGGCTGAACTGGTCTATCAGCACATCGCTGTCATCATGCGTCCTCACCAGAATGGCAATGTCCTGCTGGCCTACTCCCGTATCCTGCAAGGCACGAATCTGCCCGATCATATCCTGGGCAACCATCGTTTGGTATTCCTCATCGCTCTTCTTCATGCCCCTGTGCAGGCGCACCCTGACATATCCGCCTTCCGAATCGGGCATAGACTCTTGCTTAACGTCGCCGTATATGCCGCCAATCTTGTATGCGTTAGTGCCTAAAGCGTCGAGAATGGCGGCTGCATCGCTGAAGAAGGCATTATTGAAGGATACGATGTTCTGCCTGCTTCGCCGGTTGATGCTCAGGGGTATCACCTGCGGGCTTACGGGGAACCCTCCGGTGTGCTCTATGTCATGCAGTATTCGCCAGTCGCCGTTTCGCCAGCGGTAGATGCTCTGCTTGACGTCGCCCACCAGCATGTCTTGCCCCCCAGATGCCAGGTTGTCGAGCAGGAGCACGCGGAAGTTCTGCCACTGCATGAGGCTGGTGTCCTGGAATTCGTCTATCATGACATGCCTGAACAGGGTGCCGGCCTTCTCGAATACGAAGGGAGCGTCTTCATGTCCGATAAGCTGCTTCAGCAGCGAGGGCGTCTTGCTCAGGCTGAACTGGCCGTTCTCCTCGCAGATTTCTTCTACCGTATGCTCAATATGGCCCAGCAGGCTAAGCTCGCGAATGTATTTCAGGGCAATGTCGGCTGTATTGACGACTTGGTATTGGCGTTTATAAAGGCTATGCGTGTCGGACAGCACCCTTGCCGTATTATAGGCCTCTGCCTCGAGCATGGCGTTGCCGCGGTCAGGGCTGCGCAGCATCACATTGCAGTCTTCCTCCATGGCCTTTTGGACGGTGGCGCTGGCTCCATCAAGGGTGCATGCCTCCATTTTCTCCAAGAAGGCATTATAGTAGCGCCCGTTGCTGATACGTTCGAAGTTCAGAGTCTGGCTGTTTATCCTGTCCCTGGCGCGTTGTACGGCTTCTCCTATTTTCCTGCGGGCCTCTTCGCGCACCAGGCGTATCCTGTTTGCATAGTCCGTGATGGCCCGTCCGTCATTGAGTGCCTCCCTCTCCGGGTCGCTTCGGTTCTGGAACGCTTCGTCGAAGATGCATTGCGCAAAGGCCTTAACCGTGCTGGGTATATCCCACGACTTGCCTTCCATCAGCTTGTTTTCCATCATTTCGGTTATGGTCTTCTTTACCCTGTCGTCCTTGTCGTCGCGCAGGTTCTCAATTACGCGGTCAACGGCCCTGCTGGCCAATTGTGCATTGTCAAGTTCCACCTGCAGGTTGGCATTCAGGCCCAGTTCGTGAGCCAGGTTCCGGAGTATGCTCTGGAAGAAGCTGTCGATGGTTTCGATGCGAAACTTGCTGTAGTCATGAAGTATGGAAATCAGGCACCTGCCTGCCTTTTCCTGAATTTCCGCTTCAGCCATTGGGTACCCATTCCTCTTCATTATTTCCATCACCCTTTTCATGAAGTCCACCTCATCCTCCGGCTGGTGTGCAAGGCTATAGAGATAGCCCAGTATACGGTCCTTCATCTCCGAGGTAGCCAGGTTGGTGAAGGTGACAGCCAATATGTGTTGAAACTCGTCGTCCTGCTGCTTCATCAGCATCAGGGCTATGTATTCGGCAGCCAGGTTGAACGTCTTACCCGACCCGGCTGAAGCTTTGTAAACGATAAATTGGGCCTGCATTGAATGTAGTTTTCTGCAAATATACACAAATAACGCCATCCCTTTTGTTTTTCAGGTCACTTTTTTTCAAATACTCCTTATTTTTGGCTTCTTATCTTTGTTCTTTGCACTAAAAGCAGTAATTTTGCGGCGAAAATTGGATAAAGATATGCAATATCCAAAGGAAAAGAGAGTGCAAGTACAAGAACAAATACAATAATAATTTAGCAAGATATGGCAGCATATTTAGTTGAAGACGAGCGCAAGGTCACCACGCACCGTCTTATAGAAATGAAGAAACAGGGGCGCAAGATAGCTATGCTGACCTCCTACGACTACACGATGGCCCAGATTGTGGACCAGGCCGGCATGGACATCATCCTCGTTGGCGACAGCGCCAGCAACGTCATGGCTGGCAACCTGACCACCCTGCCCATCACCATAGACCAGATGATATACCACGCCAGCAGCGTGGCCCGGGGCGTTAAGCGCGCCATGGTTGTATGCGACATGCCCTTCGGCACCTACCAGGTAAAACCCACCGAGGCCGTCAGGAACGCCATACGCATCATGCAGGAGAGTGGGGTGGATGCCCTGAAGCTGGAGGGGGGAGTAGAGATACTGGATGCCGTAAGGCTCATCCTCGATGCAGGAATCCCCGTCATGGGCCACCTGGGGCTTACGCCTCAGAGCATCCACAAGTTCGGCACCTATGCCGTACGTGCCAAGGAGGAGGCCGAGGCTGAAAAGTTGGTGTCCGACGCCAAGGCACTGGAGCAGGCAGGCTGCTTTGCCATAGTGCTCGAGAAGATACCCGCCGACCTGACGGCACGGGTGTGCAGCCAGCTCTCCATACCCGTCATCGGCATCGGAGGCGGTCCGGCAGACGGACAGGTACTGGTGGTTCACGACATGCTGGGCATGAACAAGGGCTTCTCGCCAAAGTTCCTACGCCGATATGCCGATCTGTTCACCTCCATTACCGATGCCGTGGGACAGTATATCACCGACGTCAAGAGCGGCGACTTTCCCAACGAGAACGAACGCTATTAGCGGGAAGCGGTTACAGGTTCTTAGGGTATAGGGTATTGCATTGTCTGTTATAGGTTATAGGGAAGCAGATGAGCTGAACATTACAAAATATATTTAATATTCAATTATCAACTATCAATTATTAACCATATTGGGCCCTACTGCCTCGGGCAAGACAACCCTGGCAGCTCATGTGGCAGCACGCCTGGGCAACGCCGAGATACTGAGCGCCGACAGCCGGCAGCTCTACAGGGGCATGGACATTGGCACGGGCAAGGACCTGGCCGACTATATCGTAGGCGGCAGGCAGATACCATACCACCTTATTGACATAGCACCGGCGGGCGAGAGGCGCAACCTGTTTCAGTATCAGCAAGACTTCTGGCAGGCCTACGGCGACGTAGTGGCCCGGGGGCATAAGCCCATCATGTGCGGAGGCACGGGGCTCTATATCGAATCGGTGCTGAAGGGGTACCGCATGGTCCCCGTGCCGGAGAACCACGCGCTGAGGCAGAGCCTCGAGGGCAAGAGCCTCGGCGAGCTGACGGAAATACTGGCCTCGATGAAGACGCTGCACAACACCACCGATGTTGATACGCCCAAGCGGGCCATACGGGCCATAGAGATTCAGCAGTACTACCTGGAACACCACATCCCCGAGCGCGAGGTGCCGCGACTGGAGAGCCTGACCGTCGGGCTCCACATCGACCGCGAGCTGAGGCGCAGGCGCATCACCGAGCGCCTGCACCACCGGCTGGAGCAGCAGGACATGGTGGGCGAGGTGCGTCGCCTGCTGGAGCACCTGGCGCCCGAAGACCTCATCTATTACGGGCTCGAATACAAGTACCTTACGCTCTACTGCACGGGCCGGCTCTCCTACGACGAGATGCTGAGCCAGCTGGAGACGGCCATCCACCAGTTTGCCAAGCGCCAGATGACCTGGTTCCGGGGCATGGAGCGCCGCGGAACGCCCATACACTGGATTGATGCCGCCCTGCCGCTGGAGGACAAGGTGGAGCAGGTGATGAGGCTTATCCGGCCCCAGTAACTGAAGTTCGTGAAGGCTATGTATTCTCTATGTATTCTCTATGTATTCTCTATGTCTCCTCTATGTCTCCTCTATAACAACCCTATATCAGCGCAGTTCTTCCTCCCTCTTTCCTCCTATTGATGTCCGTTTGTTGTTCGATTGATGTTCGATTGTTGTTCGATTAATGAACGTACAACAAATGTATATCAAACGTAGTTGAAACGTACATATATTGGGGCAGATACCTGGGAGTATTTTAGGTATATATGCCCCGATTATGAGTTCCCTATGGCAAGTATATAACCTTTTATAGAGAAATTATAGGGAAATTTTAGAGATATGTCCATTTTAACTTCCCCTTTAACTCCCGAAAGTTTAATATCTCACAGAATTTCCTTTATTTCCCGGAGATGAAAGACGGTATGGTCGGCTATCCCGGAGGGCGGTACAAAGTCGGGCTGGGCACGGTTCAGGAATATGGTCCTGAGCCCTGCCGCATGAGCGCCCTGGATATCTGTGACGAAGTTGTCGCCGATCATCACGGTTGTTTCCTTCTTGGCCTTCGTCTGCTGGAAGGCGTAGTCGAAGAAGGCGGCGCTGGGCTTGTTGGCCCCCGCATCTTCCGAAAGGATGATGGTGTTGAAGTAGTCCATAAGCCCCGATGCGCGCAGCTTGCTATACTGCACCTCGTGGAAGCCGTTGCTGCACATGTGCAGGCGGTAGCCGCGCCGCATGAGGTAGTCCATCAGGTCGTGGGCCCCCTCGACCACGCCGGGCTTTACGGCACATCGGGCCAGGAAGTAGTCGCTCACCTGGAGGCAGTATTCGGCGGTGGGGTTGAGCCCCCGGCCCAGCGACAGGGGCTGGCGGAAGCGCTCCAGTATGAGGTAGTCGCGAGTGATGGCGCCCTGAGAGTAGCTAGACCAGAGTTGCAGGTTGGTGCGCCAGTAGGGCAGAGTGAAGTCCTCCAGGCTGGGGAAGTAGCGGTGGAGCCCGAAGTGATTGAATACTTCCAGCAGGGCTATTTCGGCATTGCCGTGCGTGTCGTAGAGCGTGTCGTCAAAATCTATAAACAGGTCGGTAGGGGACATAAAAGTTCAAAGTTTAAAGTTCAAAAGTTTAAAGTTCAAAAGTTTAAAGTTCTTCGACAAGCGAAGCGGCAGAGCCGTAACTTGCGTCCTTTCTTGCGTCCTTTCTTGCGTCCTTTCAGTAGTAAGCGGCAGAGCCGAGCGCGGTAGCAAGCGTCTCGCTATGCTCGCCGAGCGCAAAGTTTAAAATTAAATGGTAAATCGTAAATGGTTAAATGGTAAATGTTTCAAATTTTCCCAAGAATGCGGTCCATAACCCAGTTCACCCCCGTGGCGCTGGTGCTGTCGGCGGTGCAGGCGCCCGTGCCCTGCAGGTGGTGTACGACCTGCTCTATGAGGGGCATCTGCACGTGGGGCGGATTCTCTACGGTGAATTCCTGCAACCCGTGGCGAGTGTGGAGGAGAATGGGGTCGTAGGTGAAGACGGAGAAGCACAGCAGCCCCTGGTCGCCGATGAGCTCTATGCGGTCATTCCGGGCGCTGTCGTGACTAACAAAGCACCACGATCCGCTGCCGGGCAGCCCGTCGTGGAACTGGAAGCTTGCGCTCACGCTGTCCTCCGTCTGATACAGGCCTCCGCGGTTGGTGCTGTAGCCCTTGGCCCTGACGATGGGTCCGAATATCTGCTGCAGGAGGTCTATCTGATGTGGTGCCAGGTCGTAGAAATATCCGCCTCCGGCAATGTCCCTCTGCACACGCCAGGGCAGGTTGGTACTGTTGTAGTCGAGGTCGCGCGGGGGCACGGCAAAGCGCACCTGCACGTTGATGACGCGCCCTATGGCCCCCTGCTGCACCAGCTGCCTCACCCGCTGGAAGTAGGGCAGGTAGCGCCGGTAGTAGGCCACGAAGCAGGGCACGCGGGTCTGTTCGCTCACGCGGTTGATGCGCTGGCAGTCGAGGTAGCTGCTTGCCAGGGGCTTCTCAACATAGACAGGCTTGCCGGCCTTCATGGCCATAATGGCGTAGGTGGCATGCGACGAGGGCGGTGTGGCTATGTATACGGCATTCACCTGCGGGTCGTCGACGAGCTGCTGTGCATCGGTGTACCAGCGCTCTATGCCGTGCCTGCGGGCGTATGACTCGGCCTTCTCGCGGCTGCGGCTCATTACGGCATATACTACCGACCCCGGCACCAGGTTGAAGGCGGGCCCGCTCTTCTTCTCCGTCACCTCGCCACAGCCGATGAAGCCCCATCTGATTTGCTTCGCGTAGTTCATTCTTATCTGGGATATAAACTTAATGTGTGGTATGAATTCGTCTGCAAATGTACGAAGAAGCGGGGAGAATACAAATTAAAACGGATTTTATTTTGTCATTACCACGCTTATTTGTAACTTTGCACACGTAAATGTAACGGATGATATGGAAACACAGGATATAAGCCAGATAACTGTTCGGCAAGAACGTTCGTACTTGAGTTGTCTTTCCCTGGGGTGGCAGACGGCTATGAACAACATAGGCCTGCTGCTTCGCTATGCGTGGCCCTCGATGCTCCTGACGCTGATACTGCCGCTGCCCAGCATTCTATTCTTCCAGGGCCAGGTGGATGCCCTGCTCTGCCGATGGACGGAGCTTGGCTACGTGCCGAATGCCACAGCCAGCTCGCTGCGGCGCGACATACTCTACCGCACGGGGCGCAATGCCTGGCTGCTCGTGCTGGGCATAGTGGTGTGCCTGTTATTCGGCGGGGCGGCCTATGCCGTCATACGCATGGGGCTCAGCTTCTGGTGGTACTGGGTCATCTGCGCTGCACTGCTGCTGCTGTTGCTGCCCGTTGAGGTATGCGCCATGG
Organism: uncultured Prevotellaceae bacterium; assembly: GCA_946407895.1. GTDB lineage: Bacteria > Bacteroidota > Bacteroidia > Bacteroidales > Bacteroidaceae > Physcousia. Next base: position 91,667 of record CAMJQA010000002.1, on the reverse strand, counting down.
AGCTGTCCTATACGCGCAAGCCCCTGGCGGAGTGCCTGAGGGGCTTCGGCGTGGGATACCGCCATTACGGCACCCTCTTCGTATTCGAGATTGTGGGTATAATTTTTGTAGGCATAGGCATGCTGCTGGGCTCCATGCCCCTGCTTGCCATCTCGGCCGTAGGACAGCAGGCTATGCAGGCCCATGCCATGGGCGATGCCATAGACCTGCCCGTATTATTCCCAGTAGTGGTGTTCATGGCCTATGCCATCTACACCTTCGTATTCCTGCTTTGCCACCTCATCTACTCCTTCTGGCACTGCCTGCTCTGGGGCAGCATCTTGGCTCGGGAGGACGGGCGGAAACGGCAGGACGAGGCCTTCAACGCCTCAGCTGGCTTCGCCTCCGTCTGAGTTGCTGCTGCGGCGGCTGCCCCTGCGGCGGCGCTGCCTCTTCTTCCCGGCTTGCCCGGGGCCCTGCTGGCTATTGGCATTTGCCGGGGCAGGTTCCTGTCGTTTAGCCTCCTGTTGTTTAGCCTCCTGCTGTTTAGCCTCCTGCTGTTTAGCCTCCTGCTTCTTTGATTCTTGTTTCTTTGAATCCTGGTTCTTGGGCTCTTGCTTCTTTGCCTCTTGCTTCTTACCGTCGGCATGCTGCCTGGCTGAGCCTTGGCGGCGGCCTGAACTGCGCCTTCTGACCTTTCCGCCTTTTCCGCCCCTGCGGGAACCGCTCCGGGCGGCACCGCCCTTAGCCGAATAAGCCGGGCCCTCGCCGAGTTCATCGGGCAGGGGTGTCTTCTCAACCTCTTTCTCCAGGAAGCGCTCTATCTGGCGGAAGGCAGGCTGGTCCTTTTCGCTGACGAGGGTAACGGCGCGGCCTCCCTTACCGGCCCGGGCCGTACGCCCAATACGGTGCACATAGTCCTCCTCGTCATGCGGCACGTCGTAATTGATGACAATCTGGATGTCGTCAATATCTATACCGCGAGCCACAATATCAGTAGCCACCAAGATGTCGATCTGGTTGCTGCGGAAGAGATACATAACCTCGTCGCGCTCGGCTTGCGAGAGGTCGCTGTGCATGGCCCTTGTGTTGAAACCCGAGCGCGAGAGGCTGATGGCCAGGTCGCGGGTCTTTATCTTGCTGCTGGTGAATATGATTACGCGCTGCGGCCTCTCGTCGCGGAACATGCGCTTCACGATGTCAAGCTTCTGTGCCTCGTAGCAGATATAGGCCGACTGGCGTATGCCGTCGGCAGGCTTGCTTACCGCAAGCTTAACCTCAACGGGGTCATTCAGGATGGAGTGAGCCAGCTCGAGTATCTTGTCGGGCATAGTGGCGCTGAACATGATGGTCTGCCGCTCTTTTGGCAGATACTTGGCAATCTGGATGATGTCATCATAGAAGCCCATATCAAGCATGCGGTCGGCTTCGTCGAGAACGAAGAAGCTGACGCGGCCCAGATCAACATTACCCAGGCTGAGATGGCTGATGAGCCTGCCCGGCGTGGCTATTATGACGTCGGCACCCTTTTGCATGCCCCGCTTCTCCTGTTCATAGCGCACACCGTCATTTCCGCCATACACGGCAACACTGCTGACGCCGTTCAGGTAGTACGAGAAGCCTTGCATGGCCTGGTCTATCTGTTGGGCCAGTTCGCGTGTGGGCGACATGACAATACAATTGATGGCATCCTTGGGGAAACCGCCGTCTTGCAGCAGGCTCAGGATGGGCAGCAGGTAGGCTGCAGTCTTTCCCGTACCCGTCTGGGCTATGCCCATAACATCGCGCCCCTCAAGAATGGGCGGTATGGCATACTCCTGGATGGGAGTGGTCTCTGTGAAGTTCATGTCATCCAGCGCATCCAGCACCAGATCGTTGAGGTCTAAATCGTAGAAATCCATTACACAATTATAGTATATATTAATTATTGGCAGTAGGGTACTCCTTCATAAGGTATTCGTCAACCCATGCGTAGTATTCCCTCAGGCGCTGCTCTGCTTCTTGTGCCTTACCCTTCCTCACTTTCTTTATCACCGCATTGCCGCGCTTCAGCACCTGGGCCTCAATGGGGACGATACGCTGGGCTATGCCAGTGCCCTTCTGGTTAATAAGCCTGGCTATGTCGATGTAGTCGCGCTTGTTTCCGCGGCGCAGGCTGAATACATGCAGCCTCTGCTCCATGGCCCGCACGCTGAGCCACGCCCTGCCGTCTTCGCCACGAGCAACCACTTTGGGCAGTTCGGCATTGCCCTGTATCATCAGCGGTATTGCAACGGAAGCCACAGGCCAGCCTATACTGGTCCAGCTGATGGTATTCGAGGGTTCTTCGCCCTCCTGAACACCCTGCACCATAATCATCGACGCTGTGATGAACCGGGGAATGAAATCAATAAAGGGGAATAGCATAGTATCCTGCTCATCGCGTGGCATCAGGTCATAGAGGCTTATCTTCGTAAGCCCGTGCGTAAGGTGCCTCGGCACCTGGGTCAGCAGGTACTGGCATTCCAGGTTCTTGCCTCGGCAGGCCTGTGCCATAAAGTCGCTGATAGCCATATAGCGCTCTACGCCCTGATCGATATCGCGGCAGCCCGAAAGCCCGTGGTTAGTGCGTACGATATAGCCATCGGGCGCATCCTGGGGGTTATTGGCATCAAATTTCACGAAGCCATTGTCGCCGGTCTCATAGTAAGCACATCCGCCCTGGGCGTCCAGCACGCCATAGTTGGAGTTTACGCCCAATGGCTTGGGCAAAGTATCGAGCAGGTTCTCAAAGTCCTGCAGGGTGCTACAGACCTCCAGGGCTCGGCGCATTACAACACCGTCATTGTCGGCATCCTCCGACTTGCACCCATTCAGGTTGTAGGCTGCTGTGTTCATGATGGCAAAACCAGCCTCGTTATGACCGCCCCAGACTTCATTGGGCCGCAAGTCTTTTGCTCCGACAATGCCTATGTAGCGGTATCGTTCGCCCTGTACGAGAACGGCCACGTTGTCCCAAGCCCCAGTGTCGCGGTTCTTAAAGATGAGGGGGCGTCCATCTGGTGTGACCTTGCCCGAAACGATGAATGACGTACATGCCGCAGCCTTGGCCGGCCACATCAACAGCACCACAACAACGGCTATTGCTGCACGGCTCAGAATGTGTTTATTCTTCATTAAGCGAAGTGTCATAATCAGAGTTACGGATATATTTGTAATTAGTTGATGTTCTATCTTGGAGCCTTCCTGTAGAGGTAAATGGTTATGAACATGAATAATATATTGGGCAACCATGCTGCCAAAGCCGGATGCAGGCCGGCATTTATGCTGAACGTAGCCGAGATGCTCTGCAGCAGAATGTAACTGGCACTCAGGGCCAGTCCGATGCCAAGCGCCATACCCATTCCGCCCTTACGCTTCCTGGAAGAGATGGATACGCCTATGGCTGACAGGATGAATGCCGCAAAGGGAGAGGCAAAGCGTTTGTAGTATTCCACTTCAAAAGTCTTCAGATTGGCGCTGCCACGAATCTTCTGCTTTTCAATATAATCTCGTAACTCGGCATTTGTCATAGTTTCCTGCTGGTTACGGATGAACAGGAAATCGCGCGGTTCCATTATAATCACCGAGTCCATGGTGCTGTGATAGGCAATCTGTTCGCGCATACCGCGCAGCTCGCGTATGGTTACATTACGCAGGCGCCAGTGATAGCGTACATCGCTGAGCGTATCATATATTACGGTGACGGCTGTGAGGTGAGATACAAGCTTCTTGTTCTCGAATTTGTCTAACGAGAAATGGGTGCCCGTCTTGCTGATGCCGTCGAAGTGTTCCATGAAAGCTATGACCCCCGTATCAACCTGAAGCTGCACGTTATCGGCATAGGTGGGATTCTTCTTTTTCTTCTTATACTGATTCTCAAAAGCCAGTCGTTTAACGCTGCCCTGCGGAATAACGTCGGCACCCAGCCAGAAGGACATAGCTGCAATGATAGCAGCACTGATCATGTAGGGCCGCATCAGGCGGGCAAAGCTCATGCCGGTGCTTATCATAGCTATGAACTCGCTATTGTCGGCCATCTTGCTGGTAAAGAAAATGACGCTGATGAAGACAAACAGTGCGCTGAACAGGTTTGTGTAGTAGGGAATGAAGTTGAGGTAGTACATGAAAATGCCGCGAGTAGTGGCATGGTTTGTGGTGAAGCTGTCAACATTCTCGTTAAAGTCAAATACAACGGCAATACTGATAATCAAGATGATGGAGAAGAAATATGTCCCCAGGAACTTGGCTATCAGATAGGTGTCTATTCGCTTCAGGAATGGAATTTTCATGTGCTCTCTTTATGCTAAAGGCGTTCGGTTAAATTCTTTATCACCCTGCTCTTCCATGACGGGAAATCGCCTGATACAATATGCTGGCGGGCCTGACCCACAAGTGACAGGTAGAATGCAAGGTTATGAATGGAGGCTATCTCCAGGGCAAGCAGTTCCTGCGCCTTGAAGAGATGGTGCAGATAGGCCTTGCTGTAGAACGTGTCAACCGACGCCGTTCCGTTGGGGTCGATGGGAGAGAAGTCATTTTCCCACTTCTTGTTACGCATATTCATGATGCCCTGGCTGGTAAAGAGCATGGCATTGCGCCCGTTCCGGGTGGGCATGACGCAGTCGAACATGTCAACGCCGCGTTCTATGGCCTCCAGCAGATTGGCCGGTGTGCCAACTCCCATCAGGTAGCGCGGTTTGTCCTTGGGCAGGATTTCATTTACCACCTCTATCATCTCGTACATCACATCGGTGGGTTCTCCAACTGCCAGCCCTCCGATGGCATTGCCGTCGGCCCCCTTGCTGGCTATGAATTCTGCACTCTCGATGCGTAAGTCGCGGTATGTGCATCCCTGTACAATCGGGAAAAGGCTTTGCCCGTAGCCATACAGAGGTTCCGTCTCCCTGAACCGCTTGATGCAGCGGTCCAGCCACCGGTGAGTCAGGCCCAGGCTTTTCTGGGCATAGGCATACTCGCTGGTTCCGGGCGGACACTCGTCGAGAGCCATAATGATATCAGCGCCTATGCTGCGCTCTATGTCCATTACCCGCTCTGGGGTGAAGGTGTGCTTACTGCCGTCTATATGACTGCGAAAGGTGCAGCCTTCCTCTGTGAGCTTTCGGATGCCAGTGAGCGAGAATACCTGAAACCCGCCGCTGTCTGTCAATATGGGGCCGTCCCAGCCGTTGAATTTATGCAGTCCGCCAGCCTGTTCCAGGATAGTGGTACCAGGGCGAAGGTACAGGTGATAGGTGTTTCCAAGTATGATTTGGGCATGCACCTCCTCGTGCAGGTCTCTCACGGTGAGGCCCTTTACACTGCCCACCGTACCGACAGGCATGAAAATAGGTGTCTGAATCTGTCCGTGAGCAGATGTGATGAGTCCGGCACGGGCATTGGTTGCCTTATCAGTATATTGGAGCTCGAATGTCATTTGTCCTCCTCCTTCTTCTCATCGGGGAAAGAAAACTCAATGGCATCTGCCACCTTTTCGTCCGTCAGGGCAAAGTCCCATACGTTTTTGATGGTGGTAACGTAATGGAAAGTAAGGTTCTTCAGATAGATTTCTGGTATCTCCTCAATATCTTTCCGGTTTTCCTCGCAAAGCATAATATCTGTTATGCCAGCACGTTTTGCTGCCAATATCTTCTCCTTGATGCCACCGACAGGGAGCACTTTGCCGCGCAGGGTAATCTCGCCTGTCATAGCCAGGTTCTTGCGCACCTTCCGCTGAGTGAGGGCACTGGCAATGCTTGTGGCCATTGTAATGCCAGCACTGGGGCCGTCCTTAGGTACAGCTCCCTCGGGCACATGGATGTGAATGTTGTAGTTTTCAAAGATGCGCATGTCGATGTTCAGACTGTCGGCATGCGACTTGATGTACTCCAAAGCCAGCATGGCACTTTCCTTCATGACATCGCCCAGATTGCCTGTCAGCGTCAGCTTGCCGTTCTTACCCTTGCTCAGGCTTGTTTCGATGAACAATATCTCTCCGCCAACACTGGTCCATGCCAACCCGGTGACGACGCCGGCATATTCATTGCCCTGATAACAGTCTCTGTTGAAAATGGGCTTCCCCAGCATTGCCTTGACGTCCTCTGGCTTTATGGTGAAAGGGCTGACCTCGTTCTGCCTGGCATATCTGAGTGCCACCTTGCGGAAGAGTTTGTCTATCTGCTTCTCCAAGCCCCGGACACCGCTCTCGCGGGTATAGTGTTCGATGATATACTCAATGGCTGGTTTGCTGATTTTCAGGTCCTTGTTGCCTTCAAGCCCATTCTCCGCCTTTTTCTTTGGTACCAGGTGGCGCTTGGCTATCTCAATCTTCTCCTCCGTGATATACCCGCTTACCTCTATCAGCTCCATGCGGTCCAAGAGAGGGGAGGGGATGGAATTCGTATCGTTGGCCGTAGCAATGAACATGACTTTGCTCAGGTCGTAGTCCATATCAAGGAAGTTGTCATGGAAGGCATTGTTCTGTTCGGGGTCGAGCACCTCCAGCATTGCCGACGAGGGGTCGCCGTTTATATTGTTCTGCGAAATTTTGTCTATCTCGTCCAGGATATATACGGGGTTGCTGCTCTTTGCCTTCTGGATGCCCTTGATGATTCGTCCGGGCATAGCCCCCACGTAGGTTCTGCGATGGCCTCGTATCTCACTCTCGTCATGCACACCGCCCAGGCTTATTCTCACATAATTCCGTCCCAGGGCCTTTGCAATGCTTTTTCCAAGACTGGTCTTTCCTACTCCCGGCGGACCATACAGGCAGATGATAGGGCTCCTCTGGTCCTTTCTGAGCTTCAGCACGGCCAAGTGCTCCAGAATGCGTTCCTTGACCTTCTCCATACCATAGTGGTCGCGGTTGAGGATTCTTTCCGCCTTTTCAACCTGAATAGTTGACTCGGTGCAATAGTCCCAGGGCAGGCTGACAATGGTTTGCAGGTAGTTAAGCTGCACATTATAGTCAGGGCTCTGAGGATTGATGCGCGTGAGCCTGCTTATCTCATTCTCGAATGTTTCGGCAACCTTCTGGTTCCATTTCTTCTTTTCTGCCTGGTTCCTAAGCTGTGCTATGTCATCCAGCTTGTTTGAATTATCGTCTTTGTTTCCCAGCTCAGCCTGCAGTTTCTGAATCTCCTGGCTGATGAAGTATTCCCTCTGCTGCTTGTCAATATCATATTGAGTCTTACGCTCGATAGTGGACTTTAGCTTTGCCAGGTGAATCAGGTTGTTGATGTGGAAAAGCAGCTTCTGCGCCCGGCCTATCTCTAACATAGTCTTCAGCAGGTTTATTTTGATGGGCATGTCGAACGGAAGATTGCCGCACAGGGTATTGACGTAATAAGGGGAAAGAGGTATGCTGTCGAAATACTGGAACATCTCGATGAAGTCATCCGTCATGTGCCCCAGCTCATTAACACGCTCCTTTATAAGGCCCAGCGTGGTTTCATATTCTCCCACCTCCGAATGAATGGGCTCTATATCCGTGCGAGCCAAGACATCTCCCTCATAACCGTTCTTGCCCTGTGTGAGGTTCATCAGCTCAATGGTATTGAGAGCCTGTATAAGCACACTCTTGTTACCCTGTTCAGACGGCATTACATGAATGACACGTGCAATGACACCCGTATGAACTAAGTCTTCGAATTCAGGTTCGTCGATATTAGCATCTTTCTGGGCAAAGATGCCAATCAGCATATTCTTCTTCTCGGCAGCGTGTATTGTGGCCAGGGAATTCTTGCGCCCGATAATAATGGGATTGATTGTTCCGGGGAAAATGACATTGTCTCTTAACGGCAGTATCAATACGTGCCCCTCCTCATTCTCATGAATCAGTTTTACCACCTCATTACCAACCTCTGCAACAAAAGAGAACATGGATTTCTGTTTGCTCATATATCTAAATAATGTACTCTTAATATCAAAAACGGTCGCAAAATTACAAAAAAAAATGGGAATAAGCACCATGAAATATCATATTTTATATATTTTTGCACTAATTATGAGTAATCCATATTTTAGATTCAAGAAATTCACCGTCTGGCACGATCGTTGTGCCATGCCTGTGGGCACGGATGGCGTCTTGCTGGGTGCATGGGCCGAATTGCATTGCGCAAGCCGTATTCTTGATGTAGGCACAGGCAGTGGCCTGCTTGCCCTGATGGCTGCCCAACGTAATAATTCCGCAAAAGTTACCGGTATTGACGTTGATGCTACTTCCGTATCGCAGGCTGCCCAGAATGTGGCTTCAAGCCCTTTCTCAAACCGGGTGGAAATTTTGCTGGAGGATGTCCGCCGCTTCAAGCCTCATGAACCCTTTGATTCCATATTATGCAATCCACCCTTCTACACTGAGGCCGTCCTTCCCGCCGATGAGGGGCGTTCTGTTGCACGCAATACAGCATCGCTTCACTTCAGCGAACTGGTGGAAAGTGTTGCCGCGCTACTTTCTGACCGGGGCGTGTTCAACGTGATTATTCCTACACAGGCCGAATCAGATTTCATTTCGCTATGCCTGATGGCCCGGCTTTATGTGCAAAGATTGTGCCATGTAAAAACCGTGCAGAGGAAAGAAGCAAAACGAGTCATGGTAACATTCTCGAAATCAGTTTGTAAATGCTTTTCATCTGATGTATTGTTGTTAATGGATAATGAGGGCTGCCGCACACAGCAGTACATCGACCTTACAAGCGATTTTTATCTGTAATGCACGAATTATTATTTCTTTTTCAACTTTTCCTTACCCGAAATTTCTTTTTATTCAAATAATTGCTTACCTTTGCAGCAAATTTTTGGATAATAGTATTTTTTATGAACATTTATTTGCGTTTTTTTGAAAGTGAGATTTTAGTTAATTCTTTGTCCGAGGCATTCGATTTCCTGCAGTCTATACCCGATATTGACGTCGACGAATTCCTCATGAATGATTTGACTCAATATATAGAAAGTGACATCACGTACCCAAAGCGCTACAAGGTGCGCGGGCGCGCTTACTTTATTGTTATTAAGACTACGGCCAAAACACTTGAGGAATTCAAAGAGATCGGCCTGCAGGCCAAGGACAATACACGTCCGGCAGAAGTCAGGGAGAGGCCTCAGGACGTCTTTCTGACTCAGAACGAGGGATGGTACGATGCTACAATCAATTTCAAGCGTGTAGTCTGCCTGCCTCAGACGCAGAAGTTCCAGTACTGCGATACCACTTTCAAGGCCCGCCTCAGGGCTTCTTGCGTACAGGAGTGCTATGACCGCGTTATCGACCATCTGCGCTCCAGGGGAGACATTGACCCCCGAAGCCAGTTCCCAAGCATTAAGGGCCGCAATTTTGAATGTGTTTTCCTGGGAGAGAATCCCGAGTAAGCATCTTCTAATCCTAACACATCGCGCATCATTAAGTTTGTGGGAGTAAGTACGTTGGGACTGCTGGCTGTTTCCTTGTCAGGTTTTATGTCATCTTATGGGGTAGAAAAGTATTATAATAATGCCCAGGAAGATGATGACAGGATTATCCCCCAGCAGTTAAGCCTGCCTGAACCGGATGAAATACCGGTGCCAAGGCAGCCCGATGTTCCGTTGCCTTTCTTGGCCGAGGCCGGGCAGCACATCATACCGCCCCATAAGGTACAGACCCTCTATGGCATTGATGTATCTCATTATCAGGGAAAGATAAACTGGAGCGCCGTGCCCCTTGACCCCAATGCGCGGTTTGTCTATATCAAGGCCACCGAGTCATCTGGCATAGTGGACGAGTATTATCGCCAGAACCTCTACGAGGCCCGTAAGGCCGGCATCCCCGCAGGGGTATATCATTTCTTCAGCCCCTCGGCAAGTGCCATGATGCAGCTCAAGAACTTTTTTGAGAACGTAGATCCGCGCCAGCAAGACCTCGTCCCCATTATCGATGTCGAAAAGCGGGGCAGAGGCTCTGCACTTGACTTTCACGGCAAGCTGTCGGCTGTATTACGCGAGACGGAAAAGCACTTCGGGGCAAAGCCCATCATCTATACGGGCGTGAACTTCTATAATGAGCACCTGGCAGGCCGCTATTTGGGGTACAAGTTCATGATAGCCCGTTATGGCGACGAGCCTCCCACGCTTTTTGACGATGTGCCCATCGTACTGTGGCAGTTCACCTCCAGCGGATACATCAGCGGCATACAGGGAAAGGTAGACCGCAGCTGTTTCCTTGACAACTACTCCCTGGCGGATATCATGATGCCAAAAAGAGAATAACCCCTAATACATCATATCAATATCAATATCAACACTACATGAAAAAGAAATCTGTTTCCGTTTTATTATTTGGTCTGCTGGTGTTACCCGCAGTCCTTAGGGCCGCTGATACACAGCAGCAAGAGCCCATGCAGGCGCTCATCACGCGCTCGCTCACCGTGGCACGCAGCCAGGCCATGCTGACGGCCCGCACCCTCCAGGATAAGGATGGAGCCCTGCCGCACACCTACAAGAACGACGAACTGCGAACCTGCAAATATGGTGCCTGGATATCGGGGTTCTTCCCCGGCGTGCTATGGCTGCTTTATGAAGACGCCCGCAACAACCAGCAGCTGGGAGTCGCCGACCAGAGCGAGCAGCTGCTGCGCTATGCACGCATGTTTACCGACCGCGTGGAGCCGGCCAAAAGGCTGCACAACACCCACGACCTGGGCTTCATGCTCTATTGCAGCTTCGGCCAGGGCTACAGGATTACCGGAGACCGCCATTACCTGGACGTAATCGACGAGGGCACACAAAGCCTGCTGACCCGATGGAATCCGCACCTGGGCGTCATCAAGTCGTGGGAGCCCAACAAGCAATGGCAATACCCCGTAATCATCGACAACATGATGAACCTGGAGATGCTCTGTTTCATGAGCAAGCAGACGGGCGACCGCCACTACCAGGACATAGCCCAGACGCATGCCAATACCACTATCAAGAATCATTTCCGCGAGGACTACAGCACCTTCCACGTGGTGTCATACGACACCGTTACGGCTCAACCGCATGCCAAGAATACAGCCCAGGGATATGCCGACCACAGTTCATGGGCACGTGGTCAGTCGTGGGGCCTGTATGGCTACACCATGATGTATCGCGAGACGCTGGAACCCGCCTACCTTGAGCAGGCTCGCCACATTGCCAACTTCCTGACTGCCCATCCGCGCCTGCCCGAGGACAAGATTCCCTATTGGGACTATGACGCGCCTGACATACCCAATGCCCTGCGCGATGCCTCGGCCGGTGCCATTATGGCTTCGGCGCTTATCGAACTCAGTCAGCTCGACCCAGGGCCCGATGCAGGCCGCTGGCTCTCGGTTGCCGAGCAGCAGCTGCGCACGCTGGCATCAGAAGAGTATCTGTCGAAACCGGGCGAGCGGGGTGGCTTCCTGCTGGGCCACAGCGTGGGCTCCCTGCCTGCGAAGAACGAGGTGGACATGCCCATGACGTATGCCGACTACTATTTCATAGAGGCCCTGCTGAGGATGAAGAAGCTGCTCAACAAGACTACGGGGGCCGCCGACCGCCGCTTCTGGGTGGAGCAGATGACACGCATAGCCGCTCCGGTATTGGAGAACCTGGCAGCCGGCACGCTCAAGAAGAACATGCCATACGAGACGCGTAACAATAGCACCGAGCACCGGCGGGTGTCCTTCCTGGAGGCCGTGGGGCGGACCATCTGCGGCATCGGTCCCTGGCTGGAGCTGGGGCCCGACGATACCGAGGAAGGCAAGCTGCGGGCCCGATACATTGACCTGGTGGTGCGCGGCATACGAAATGGCGTAAATCCGCAGTCGCCCGACCATCTGATGTTCGACAACCGCGAGGCTCAGCCCCTGGTGGATGCAGCCTTCTTGGCCGAGGGAATCCTGCGCGCCCCCACACAGATATGGGGCCGTCTGGACAAGCAGACCCGGGAGCGGCTGATTGCCGAGTGGAAGACATCGCGCGGCATCAAGGCCTACGAGAGCAACTGGCTGCTCTTCGCCTCGATTGTTGAGGCCGCCCTGCTGGAGTTTACGGGCGAGTATGACCCCGAGCGCCTCATGCACGGGGTGAAGCGGTTCCGCGACGAGTGGTACAAGGGCGATGCCTGGTACGGCGACGGCAAGAGTTTCCACCTCGACTACTACAACAGCCTGGTCATTCACCCCATGCTGACCGAGGTGTTGCGTGTCATGAAGAAGCATGGCATAGAGGGTGCCGACTTCCTGCCCACGCAGGAGAAGCGCCTGAGCCGATTTGCCGCCCAGCTGGAGCGCATGATTTCGCCCGAGGGCACTTATCCCGTCACGGGCCGCAGCATCACGTACCGCTTCGGTTCGTTCCACGCCCTGGCCGATGCCGCTTGGCTTCACCTGCTGCCATCGTCCCTCAGCCCGGCCCAGGTGCGTTGTGGCATGACTGCCGTAATCCGGCGCCAGGTAAGCCAACCGCGCACCTTCGACTCCAACGGCTGGCTCCGCGTGGGTTTCGCTGGTAGTCAGCTTCACATGGGCGAGGGCTACATCAATACCGGTAGCTTGTACCTCTGCATGGCTGCCTTCCTGCCCCTGGGACTTCCGGCCGACGACCCTTTTTGGGCAAATCCGCCAGTTGACTGGACCAGCCTAAAGGCCTGGAACGGCATAGATGTGGGCGAAGACCACGCTTTGTGAAAACAGCAAATGCAAAAATGCAAAACTCCTGCCAATTGGCAGGAGTTTTGCATTTTTGCATTTACATTTTCTTTCATTCCCTCTCTTACTTGAACAGGTTCTCTATGAAGTCGGAGAGATCCTTGCCGCGCAACTTCTCGGCAATGATAACACCGTTCTGGTCAATGATGAAGGTGGAGGGGATGTACATGACCTTGTACTCGGTAATGGCCTGGCGGTTTACATCAAGATAATTAGCCCAGGGCACATCAAGCTCGCCCAAAGCCTCGAGCCATACCTCCTCGTCGTGGTCGGCGCTGATGCCGGCTATGTCGAGCCCGCGGTGGTGGAACCGCTCATAGATGCGCTTCAGGTTGGGCATCTCCTTGCGGCAGGGCTCACACCAGCTGGCCCAGAAGTCGAGAATCAGATACTTGCCCGGAATCTTGTTGAAGCAAAGGACGGCCTCGTTGCCAAGCGTATCGCTGACGCTGACGGAGCTGGCCTTCTCGTCAATCATGGTCTGCGGATAGACCTCGTCATGCACAGCCTTGCCATAGTAGCTCTGTCGCGCCTGGGGGCTCAACTTGTCATACTGGGGTCGCCATGACTTGCCAAGCGGCCCGGCCAGGCGCAACAGCAGCAGGGGGCCCATGAAACTGTCGGCATGCCGTTCAACAGTCTTCACCAGATAGTCCTGACGCTCCTGATAGGTCTGCATTACGCGATCTATATAGCTCTGCCCGTGCAAGGTCTGATACATGTCGGCAATGGCCTGCTCATCGTTGCTGGCCTTTGCCTTCTCGATGAGCCGGTACACATCTTTGTACTCATTGAATACGCCCAAGTCTATGCTGTCCTGGTGCTGCTGGTATGCCTGTATAATACCCGCATACTCGTCCTGCAGTGCAGCGCCCCTAACGCGCACACGGCGAAAACTGGCTGCCATATTACGGTCGTCGCCCCCCATCTTCACACGCCCGCTCACAACAACCTCTTCGCCGGGAGCCACAAGCATCTCGTAGCTGCCCTGATACCCCTTGAGGCTCAGTACAACGAGCCGGGGCTCGTCGAGAGGTATGACGAAGGGCTGGGCATCGCCAACGGACCTTTTGCCAATAAGGGGGTTCATGCTCTTGTTGTTGGCACCCCATTGCAGCATTAGCGTATCGGTGGGAGCCAGCCCCTTGAGGTCGAAGCTCAGACTTGTGCTGCTATTCTGTGCCTGTGCCGCGGTGGCGAGCATCAGGGTGAGTAGAAGGGACTTTATCTTCATTGTGCTTAGAGAATTGATAATAGATGATTGCGCTCGGCTCAGCCGATTACCGCTACCGATAACCATCAGGAGTTCATACTCATGAGGAATTCCTCGTTGTTCTTAGTGCCCTCAAGGCGCGACTTCACTTCGTTCATGGCCTCGATGGGGTTCATGTCGCTGAGGAACTTGCGCAGGATCCACATGCGGTCGAGCGTCATGGAATCCTGGAGCAGGTCGTCGCGACGAGTTGAGCTGGCCACAATATTCACGGCGGGGAAGATGCGCTTGTTGCTGAGCATGCGGTCGAGCTGCAGTTCCATGTTGCCGGTGCCCTTGAACTCCTCGAAGATAACCTCGTCCATCTTGCTGCCCGTGTCGATGAGGGCAGTGGCTATGATGGTCAGGCTGCCGCCGTTCTCTATGTTGCGTGCGGCACCGAAGAATCGCTTGGGTTTGTGCAGGGCATTGGCATCCACACCGCCGCTGAGCACCTTTCCGCTAGCAGGCGATACGGTGTTGTAGGCGCGTGCCAAGCGGGTGATGGAATCGAGAAAGATGACCACGTCATGGCCGCACTCCACCATACGTTTTGCCTTCTCCAGCACAATGCCGGCTATCTTCACGTGGCGGTCGGCGGGCTCGTCGAAGGTGCTGGCAATAACCTCGGCCTTGACGGTGCGGGCCATATCAGTAACCTCCTCCGGACGTTCGTCGATAAGCAGCATCATCAGGTATGCCTCAGGGTGATTGGCGGCTATGGCGTTGGCTATATCCTTCAGCAACAGCGTCTTACCCGTTTTGGGCTGCGCCACAATGAGTGCGCGCTGACCTTTTCCGATGGGTGCAAACAGGTCAACGACACGAGCCGATATGGAGTCGTTGCGCCCGCTACAGAGCTTGAACTTCTGGTCGGGGAATAGGGGAGTGAGGTTCTCAAAGGGGCTGCGGTCACGCACCATCTCAGGATTGCATCCATTTATGGTAGTTACCTTTAGCAGGGGGAAGTACTTCTCGCTCTCGCGGGGAGGACGCACGGGTCCTTCCACCACGTCGCCCGTCTTGAGCCCGAAGTGGCGTATGGTCTGCGCGCTTACGTAGATATCGTCGGGGCTCGAAAGGTAATTGTAGTCGCTGCTGCGCAGGAAACCGTATCCCTCGTTCATAACCTCAAGTACCCCCTCGCCGCGTATATTCTCTCCGAAGTCGAAGCGCCTGTCTTCCTCAGAGAGCTGTTGCTGCGGCTGTAGTTCCGGCTCGGAGCGTGCCTCGGGGGCAGGTTCCACCTTACGGAATGCCGCGTCGTGTGCCTCAGCGGCCAAATTACGCTCGGCCAAAAATGCTAGCGCCTGCTCCTCCTCGTTGGGAATGTCCTGTATGATGATGAAGTCATCGGGCCCGGCATATCCCATTCCACTGGGTGCCAGCTCCTCCGGCTCAGCTGCCTCTATGGCATCTTCCTCAGACGAGGCAGCCTCTTCCATGCGTTCGGTGCGTTTCTCGGCCCGTTTCTCAGCCTCCATCTTCTTCAGCTCCTCCATAGCCCTTACGGCCTCGGCCTTGGCTTCACCAATGCGTTTGCGGCGCTTCTTCTCAGGCGCGGGAGACTCAGAGGCTGCCTCGGCTACGGCTTCGGCGGGAGCTTCCTCTACCTCTGTAGGCTGGGCTTCGGAAGGAGCCTCAGAATCGGAAGTAGCAGCCAAGGCCACGGAATCGGACTGTTCCTGTGTATCCTGAGCCATCACAGTCTCAGCCTTGGGCTTGCGTCCGCGTTTTGCAGGCTGCTTCTCCTCAGACTTCGTCCCGCTCTTTTCCTCGGACTTGGCTTCGGGCTTCATCTCAGCCAGCTCCTCAGCCTTGGGCTGCGTTTCCTCCTTGCTCTTCCTGGCCTGCTTTTGGGCTTTTGCGGCCGACTTAGCTTTATCCTCCTTGTCTTGTTCCTGTGCCTTTGCCAAAGCCTCTTTCTCGGCTTTCGACTTGCGTCCACGCTTGGCTGGTTCCTTAGGCTCCTTTGATTTCAAGATGGCCTCGGCATCCAGGATGTTATATATCTGATTGGTAACGTCTTCACTAATCTCAACGTTCATTTCTTTAGCCAGAGCTTTCAGTTCGTCAAGGCTCAAGGCTTCGAGTTCACTCATTGTGTGATACATAGCTTATCGCTTTATAATTAATATAAATAATGTTATTTTGGGGAAAAACTGTAGGCAGTGATTCCTGCCCGTCTCTTAAAACAGCACAAAGGTACGCCATTTCTGTGTATTCTCCAAATTTTGGAGTCACAAATATTCCAATATTGCTCTTTTTTTCCTACTTTTGCAGCAAAAAAGCGATGATTACATATTTACAAGTACACGAACTGACGCGTAATGTGGGCGACCGGACACTCTTCCGGGACATCTCCTTCGGCATTGCGCAGACCCAGAAAATAGGGCTTATTGCACAGAACGGCACAGGCAAGTCAACCCTCCTGAACATACTGGCCGGTAAGGACTATGCCGACGAGGGGGATGTAGTCTATCGAAAGGACCTGCGAATAGGCTATCTGGAGCAGGCTCCACAATATCCGCCAGGGATGACTGTGATTGAGGCTTGCTTCTGGCACGGAAACGAAACCACCAACCTCATCCGCGAATATGAGCAATGCATGGCTACGCCTGGCAATCCCGGCCTACAGGAGATTCTTGACCAGATGGAACATCGCAAGGCATGGGACTATGAAAGGCAGAGCAAAAGCATCCTCAGCAAGCTGAAAATCACCGACTTTGACAAGCCCGTGGAGCAGTTATCGGGCGGACAAGTAAAGCGGGTGGCATTAGCCAACGTGCTTATCACAGAACCCGACATGCTTATCCTTGACGAACCCACGAACCACCTCGACCTGCAGATGATTGAGTGGCTCGAGGACTACCTGAGCCGCAGCCACGTCACTCTGCTCATGGTCACACACGACCGCTACTTTCTGGACCGCGTATGCTCAATAATATTAGAACTAGACGATAAGACGCTCTACACCTACCGCGGCAACTATAACTACTACCTGGAGAAACGACAGGAACGGCTGGACGCGGCACGAAGCGAAGTAGCGCGGGCCAATAACCTGTACCGCACGGAGCTAGAGTGGATGCGACGCATGCCTCAGGCACGAGGCCACAAGGCACGATATCGTGAAGAAGCCTTCTACGAGCTGGAACAGCAGGCAAAGCGCAACCTGGAACAGCAGCAGGTAAGGCTGGAAATGAAATCCACCTACATTGGCAGCAATATCTTCGAGGCACAATACGTTTCGAAGTCATTTGGAGACAAAGTTATCCTGCACGACTTCTACTACAATTTCTCACGATACGAAAAGATGGGCATAGTCGGAGCTAACGGCACCGGAAAGACAACCTTCATCCGTATGCTGCTGGGACTAGTGCCACCCACCTCGGGCAGATTCGTTGTCGGCGAGACCGTACGCTTTGGCTATTTCAGCCAGGAGGGCATTAAGTTCGACGAGCAAATGAAGGTCATTGATGCCGTACGCAAGACAGCTGAATACGTCGATTTGGGCGGTGGCAGACACCTGAATGCAATGCAGTTCCTTCAACACTTCATGTTTAGCCCACTACAGCAGCAGAACTACATATACAAGCTATCCGGCGGCGAGAAACGACGCCTATACCTGTGCACCGTACTCATGCAAAGTCCGAACTTCCTCATCTTGGACGAACCGACGAACGATTTGGACATAGTAACCCTGCAATTGCTGGAACAGTACCTGCAGGACTTCCACGGCTGCGTCATCGTCGTGAGCCACGACCGTTACTTCATGGACAAAGTCGTTGATCATCTGCTGGTATTCAAAGGAAACGGTGTAGTGAAGGATTTCCCCGGCAACTACACGCAGTTCAGAGAATGGGAGGCTATGGAGGATGACTTGTCAAAGGCAAATCCAGCTCACACAGAGGAGAAGGGGAAAAAGGAGAAGAACGAGAAACGGGATAAAAATGATAAAAATGAGAAAAATGCTACAAGACCCCGAAAGATGTCGTTCAAGGAGAAACAGGAATTCCAAAAACTGGAGCAGGAGATAGATGCCCTTGAGAAGGAAAAAGCCGCCATAGAAGCGGCACTAAGCAGCGGCACTATCTCGGTGGATGAAATCACGAGCATGAGCATCCGCCTGCCCTTACTGAACAACGAGCTCGATGAAAAGTCCATGAGATGGCTTGAGCTCAGCGAACTGGTTTGAATTCCAAGAGAACCGGCCTAAGCCCAAGCAAGATAGACTGAAAAACGCTACTACTTTACATGTGGCGGCTCACTCAGTCCACCACCTGCATTGTAACCTTGGTCATTTACTACACCGGTATGCCCAATGCCCTGCTTCATCAGCGCCTTCAGCTCAGGTAAATAGTGCCAATAAATGGATCTGGGCAGACAATCGTGACGTCTGCATAAGCTGGCCGCCATACCCACAACTTCGCCCATCATACCCGTAGTCCGCATGACGCGTATACTTCCGTGCGCAACGTGGGTGACGCTGATGCAGCGCCCGGCCATAAAGAGGTTGTCAACATTTCTCGAGTAAAGACAGCGATATGGAATGGGGTAGGGGTATATGCTTGTGTGCTCCGTCTTGGCCTTGAACTCAGCACCAGGGAAGTTTGCGCTGTTAGCCGGGTCAGGATAGTGCAGGTCTATGGTCCAGGTGGCTGCAGCCGTACCGTCTTCGTGCAAGATGTAACGGGTCATATCGTCCTGCTTCATGATATAGTCGCCCAGCAGACGACGACTCTCGCGTTTGCCAACCATAAAAGACACCCATCCCAGTCGTCGCTTACCATACCCTAGAGAGTCAGGCAGATGGTTCTTCAGGTAACTCCAGTTGGCATAAATGACAAGCATACCGTAATCTCGCACACGCTCCAGATGCTTCGTTTTGTCGATGTCCATACCCGTCTCCCATGTCCATTCTCCCATCGTTACACGTTCACAGTTTTGGGCGTTGAAATGCATGCCGTAGGAGAACTCGGGAAAACTTGATGCCTTTTCTTCAGGTACGGAATACCACATCACCGAAGCACCAAGGGTCATGGAGTCGGCCTGCTCGGGAGCTCGCGACTCGTTGAACTCTGCCCGTCCCTCACGTCCCATCCTGTAATCAGCTCCTGAGAGATATCCGACAGTACCGTCGCCAGTACAGTCGCAGAAAAGGGGAGCTGTAAAAGACATACGTACACCGCTCTCTATGTGCTGAGCTATCACAGCCTGAATTCTGCTGTCCTTCATAACTACATCATTGACGTGGAAGTTCAAGAACAGCTCGATATTAGGCTCTGAATTAACGAATTCAAGTTTCTTACCATCTTCATAATAATCAGCAGGTTGCGCGTTACCGCCACGAATTGGATTGAATTCTTTCTGCATGTCACCTAAACGCGGATAGAGCCCAGCGTTAATGCGCCCCCCCATATGGACTCGAATCTCGGAACTATTGTTTCCGCCCAAGACTGGACGGTCATTGATGAGGGCTACCTTCAGGCCAAGACGTGCAGCCGCTGCAGCAGCACAGATGCCGGCCGTACCAGCTCCACATACTACCATGTCGAAGTTACCTGCCGGCTGGGGGTCCGCTGGTTGGTTAAGCATTTGCCTGCGCAGTCGCATCAATAAGTTGACGTCTGAGGGAGGCACGTCATTAGGCTCCGTGGTAAAGTAGATGGCATCGCACCGGCCGTCAAATCCCGTCAGGTCGTGTAACGCAATTGTAGCACCTGTGTTTCTTACCTTGACCAGGCCGGCCGCTTGCCAGTTCCACTGGCTTCCCTCAGCCCCCAAAGGCTTCGTTGTGGTTTTTTTCCCATTGAATAGCAGCTGGAATGCTCCTGGACCGGAACCTTGATACCATGGCGACGTCCAGTTGAATGTCCTTACATAAATATAATATGTGGCTATCTGAGGCAGAAGGATTTCCGTAGAGGCATCTTCAACGGGGATTCCCATGCCATGAGCCAGCAGGTAGGGTGAGCCCATTTCGTCCATGAACTGCTGGTCAATCATCCACCCACCTTTATGACTAAACGATTCTGTTTCTACGAGCAAACTGGCAGCTCTGGTCTGCATTGCAGTAGGGAATACTGCAAGCAGAATGATTATCTTGCTAAACAAAGTTCTTTTCATAGCGTTGTTGTTAAATGACTTTCTGATTTCTGATGTTGTTGAACTTGTACAAAAAAGACGGCCTCAAGGGGTCGTCTATTTTAGTGGAGAATATCGGAATCGAACCGATGACCTCTTGCATGCCATGCAAGCGCTCTAGCCAGCTGAGCTAATCCCCCATAATTGTCTTTTGCGCTGCAAAGGTAGACATTTTTCTTGAATCTGCAAATGATTATGATATTTTTTTGCTGCAATGAAGCTTTTTTTGTATTTTTGCACTGAAAAAACAAATGAAATGCTTATGTTGAGAAGGTTTTTCGCGGCAGTTTTGCTTTTTATGTCCGCCATTACAATATTTGCAGTCCCCTCCAAGCGGCTGCGACGCACCTTTGTCCTGACTGACGGCTCTAACGTAGAGGCTACTTTGATAGGCAATCAGGATGTATCCTATTACCTTACCGATGACGGGCGCATCGTCCTTAAAACCCATCTCGGATATGAACTGGGAGAGAGGGAAGAGGATGATATAGAGGCCCTGGAACAGTCGATGTCAAGCCGGCATGCAAGACGTATAGGCAGTCATGCCAGTGCATCGCTCTCCAGCGAGGGACGCAAATACGTACCGCTCTTACTTGTGGAGTTCAAGGATTTGCCATTCACTATCAGGCATTCACGCGACTCACTCTTGTCATATTACGACCAGTATTGTAATGGCCTGCGCAACGGCGAACGCTACACCGGGCACGGCAGCTACGGCAGCATCAAGGATTACTTCGTCGAGCAGAGCCAAAGCCAATTTGACCCCGAGTTTGTAGTGATAGGGCCCGTACGGCTCGACAGTTGCTATGCCCATTACGGTGCTGACCGAATGAACGACCGCGGAAGCGTGCTTCAACATGACGAGAACTACAATGATTTCAGGAAGGAGGCAATCAAGAAGGCATTGGAGCTGGAGGTCGACTGGACCGTCTTCGACAACGATGGGGATAACAGAGTGGACATGCTCTATTTCCTATATGCTGGACTCGGACAGAACAATGGCGGTGGCTCAGACGCAATATGGCCAAAGGAAACGACCACAAGCATCACCATAGACGACATCTGTTTCGCTACGAGCGCCGCATGCTGTGAACTACAGCCCAGCCAGAGGGATGCACAGGGAAATATAGTAGCAACAAAGGCTGACGGCATCGGTGTCTTCATTCACGAGCTGAGCCATGCCTTGGGACTGCCCGATTTCTACGACACACGCGGCACGGCTTTCGGCATGGACATCTGGAGCGTCATGGATTACGGCGAATACTGTGGTGATGGTTACCACCCAGTAAACTATACTGCCTATGAGCGCGACTTTATGGGGTGGGAGAGCATGACAACCATAACAGAACCCTCAACCTTGCACATACCATGCTTTGCCGAAGGTGGCGGGGGATACAAAGTGGTGAACGAGAAGAACGCCAACGAATACTACATCTTAGAGAACCGTCAGGGAATGGGGTGGGATACGAGATTGGGCCGTATTGCAACCGGGCTGCAAGTGACGCACGTAGATTATTCATCCTCGCTATGGAGTGCCAACTCTGTGAACACCGACAAATATCACCAGCGCATGACGGTGATAGCCGCAAACAACCTATATCAAGGTTCATACACGGCGAAGAGTGACGAAGAATACATTACGACTTTGGAGGGACAGCTCTTTCCTGGTAAAACCGGAAACCACGAACTGACAGACGAAACAACACCGGCCAGTGTCGTCTTTACGGGCAAGTACATGAGCAAACCTATACTGGACATTCAGGAGACAGAAGGCATCATCACCCTGAAAATCTGCCCACTCGGTACATTGCCCAAGGCAGCTAACCTTATGCCAACAGAGATTAGTGACGAAGGCTTCACCGCACAGTGGGACGAGGTTCCCGGTGCCAAGTACTATAACGTAGAACTTTGGAATGACGATGTCCTGCTGGAGCGTCATGACAGCGTACAGGGCCTGAAATGTCGCTTCGACGGCCTTTCAAGTGGAAATCAGTACGTATTCCAAGTGCAGCCCCTGGCTGATGACTATCTAAACGGCGAGTGGAGTGAGTCCGCCCCCATACAGATTCAGGGAAACAATCTCCAGTTGCGCCCTGAAAGTGAGTGCCTTGTGCGCGTCTTCAATATCGGCGGACAATTCGTCACGAATTGCTACGCCGACGAGATTAACCGCCTCGGCCTGCGCAGCGGCATTTACCTTATTCAGCCCATGGACGGAGCTCTCCCCCGCAAGAAACTTATCAAATAACATACTTTCAATGCATAGGAGATTAGTCCTTACCATCCTCACAATAATGGCCGCAACTTCAACTTTTGCCATTCCGGCTAAAAGAGTACGCACCTGGCTTAGACTCAGTAACGGCACTAAAGTAGAAGCCACCCTGTCTGGTGACGAACATCTGCACTATTATCTCACAGATGATGGCCAAGCACTCATGACAGAGGCTGACGGCGATATAGCCCGCTTCGTCAGCCTCGATTCACTCTCTGCAATACACACCGAACGTCTCGCGAAGGCCAACACGCGGCGCATACGAAAGCAGATGAAGATGAAACAGACACGTGCATGGGGGGATGAGATGAATCCCATAACGGGCAGCAAGTGCGGACTCGTCATTCTCGTAAATTTTGCTGATCGCCAGCTTACATACAGCAGAAACGACTTTAATAATTTTTTCAACCAGTCAGGCTATCGGGAGTTCGGCATGCAGGGTAGTGTGCGCGACTATTTCCTTGACCAAAGCTATGGACAGCTTGACATTAACTTCGACATCGCTGGGCCCATAACACTCAGCAAGGACATGAGCTATTACGGAAAGAATGACAGCAATGGCGAAGACTTACACCCCGGAGAGATGATTTCCGAAGCCTGCAGAATTGCTGACGCCGAGGTCAATTTTGCGGACTACGACTGGGACGGTGACGGATGGGTTGATCAAGTTTATATTATCTACGCTGGATACGGCGAGTCGCAGGGAGCTGGAATCAACACGATATGGCCACATGAGTGGACGTTGACAGAGGCTGCAGCTTTTAACGACGGAGAAGGTCCCCTGAGTTTGGATGGCGTAGAGATAGACACGTACGCCTGCAGCTGTGAACTGGCCGGACATTCAGGTAGCACTATCGATGGTGTTGGATCAGCCTGCCATGAGTTCAGTCACTGCCTCTGCCTGCCGGATATGTATGACACAATAGGTTCAGCACCCGGAATGATGGATTGGGATGTCATGGACCACGGCTGTTACAACGGAGACGGTAATGGTCGATGCCCGGCAAGCTACACAAGCTACGAGCGTATGTACTGCGGTTGGCTGCGACCCAACGTGCTGGCAGGGAATCAGAAGGTCGAAAACATGCAGCCCATAACCAGCGCACCGGAAGCATACATTATATATAATAGCGCGTGCGCGCGCGAATATTATCTTATCGAGAATCACCAGCACGAAAGTTGGGATACAGCTGCATACGGCCACGGGATGCTCATCCTGCACGTAGATTTCGACCCTAATGCATGGATAGAGAATACCGTCAATACGCAACGCAATCACCAGCGGATGACAATTATTCCTGCCGATAATCGCCTTTTGGACAGCACGGTAAGCCAGTTGGCCGGCGATCCCTGGCCTGGCACCAAGGGAATGACTGAACTGAACGCCAATACGACACCTGCCGCCACCCTCTATAACCCCAACGAACTGGGCGAATTGACTTTGGAATGTAGCATAAGCGAAATCACAGAGACAGACGGAACCATCAGCTTCATCTTCAGCTCCGGTACAATTGACGTTTCAGACATTCCCAAGTTTGCAGTCTCTTTCTCTAAAATTCCTGTCACCGATATGCAAGGCCGCCGTATAAATACTGCTAACCTTCGTCCTGGCATCTACATCACAAACGGAAAGAAATTTATAGTGAAATAGGAGAAAGGAATGACTTTTACAAAAGGGGAAACATCTAATAAAAAAAGAGCGGAGAATCAGTCCGCTCTTTTATAAGTTACTATAGAGTAGGGTAAACCTTACTTATTCATAGCCCATCCCAACTTGAGTCCACTGTAGTTACTCAGCAGACTGGAGAGAGAACTGGTGGTGCTACTGGCATTGGCCACGCTAGAGGCGATACCCAGAAGTTTGTCTGCATCGAAAAGCATATACATCTGTCCATTCACTACGTTGCAGGTGCAAGTTACGCTGGTCATGCCCAAGGCCCCCTGAATGGTTAGCAGGCTCGACGAGGAGTTGTACGAATAGGTGCCATTGAGAGTTTTGCCACTAAGGTTGAACTGGCAAGTCTTGTCGGAATTAAGAACTAGTGTAGATTTGCCTGAGTTGAATCCCATCTTTTTGAGCTGAGCCGTCAGAGTGCTCTCCAACTTACTGCTTGCTACGCTGGATCCCAGTTTAGCCAAAATGTTCTCACTCTCAAAAACGACCTTGGGCTGTGCATAGGTCCATGTGCCTACAATGCTGTTTGCTGATGTCTTGTTACCGAGCAGTGAGCCCAGTACGGTGCCCAGAACGTTTGTTCCCTCTCCGGTGAGTACAGAGGTAAGGATACCACCAGCCGTGCTACCTGCACTGGCTCCATTGCCCAGAACAGCTGCTGAAATCACACTGGAGGCCACGTCTGCCGTGGTCTGCTTGCTGGTTCCGCCCATACCGCATGCGGCCAGGACGATTGTCGCAACGGCAAGCGTTGCAGAAATAAAAAACTTTCTCATTCCATTAAAATGTTTAAAGATTATAAAACCAATTTATAGATAATTAAATTATTCAGAATTCCAATTTTGGATTATGATAATAAAATCCTTAATTCTCAGAATCGTCCGAGATTTCCTCGTGAATTTGGCGGCTCTTGAATCGTTGTTGAAAGAGTCGGGGAATAGGGGTGTCGAACTCCATAGGTTGACCAGTGCGCGGATGGAAGAAATGCAGACGAAAAGCGTGGAGGGCTAAACGACCAAGAGGATTGCGGCCGTCGCCGTACTTCTGATCTCCGGCCACGGGATGCCCAATTTGCTGCATGTGTACGCGGATTTGATTCTTGCGCCCAGTTTCAAGACGAAACTCTACAAGACTATAGTCATCTTCGGCCTGGAGCGTGTGGAAGTAAGTAACGGCTTCACGTCCGCCGTCGTCGGTCGGGCAACTCAGTGTCTTGAATCCTGGACCTTCGTGAAGCCAACTGCGAATAATGCCTCCTTCTCGTTCCATACAGCCGCTGACAAGAGCAACATAACGACGATCATAGACTACCTGTTGCCAGTCTTGCTCCAAGGTCTGCTGAATTTCGGTGCTCTTGGCATAAATCATCAGTCCGCTCGTCTCGCGGTCCAATCGATGTACGACATGAGCCGAACATTTAAACTGGCGACGACGGAAATACTCATCGAGAACTTTCTTCACACAGTATTGGGTTTCTGACATGCCCTGGCTAAGGATTCCAGGCTGCTTTTCGATAACCACTAAGTCCTTATCCTCATAGATAAGTCTAACATATTTGTTGTTCAGTTCAACATTCTGCTTATGTCTTCGCACCTGTACAAGTTGTCCAGTTTTGAGTACAGTGTCAAACTGCGTTGTAATCTTCCGGTCCACAGTAATGGCATGCCCCCTAAGCAAATCCTTCACGCGATTTCGGCTGGTACCAGACATCTGTTTAATAAGGAATTCCATTAATGTCGTTTCTTCACGCACCGGTAAAACGATATATCTATTATGAGCATCAAACTTCTTCATAATCAAATTCTTACATAATAATATTGCAAGTTTTCAAAAAATATCATAATCGGCATTATGTTTAGTGGCGTTATTATAAAACATTATTAATCATTCTTTTAGTGTCAGGCTGATCAACTCGTCTGGCGTTCCGTTGAATGTGCTACAATCGACGTCTCCATTTATTCCGTCTATATGCCCAGCGTCAGTATATTGCCAAAACATCCATTTGCCCTTATACGAGAGGGTTTTCACATAATAATGCGCTATCCAAAAAGGATACTCATCGAACTGAGCATTATTCAACACACTCGTTCGGAATTTATAGCCTGTATATAGGATCGGCTTTACGTGATAGCGTGATTCAACCAAGTCCATCCACTTCTTAACAGCGTGTTCCAGATCAGAGTTCGAAAGATTGCCACGCTTTTCGACATCCAAAACCGGAGGAAGATCGCCTGGTTCAAGATGAACCTGGTGCATAAAAAAACGTGCTTGGCGTTCGGCATCAATCTCGGGAATAAAGAAATGATATGCGCCACGAATGAAGCCGTTCTGTTTGGCCTGATAGAAATTCTCATTGAAATTCTCGTCCATAATTGAAATACCCTCGGTAGCCTTGATGAAAATGAAGCGGATAGGATCTCCCAAAAGATTTGCATTACGCAGTCTTTCCCAATTAATTTCTTGTTGATAATGACTAATGTCTATTCCCCGGACATGAAAGCCCTCCGGATGGAAGTCCTCAATCCGCACCTGCTTCCAACTGAAACTGTACTGGTCAACAAAGATATGATATAGGATGAAAATAGAGATACTGACGATGGTAAGCGCGCCAATACACAATGCCCACAAATGTCTTGCCGGGAAGGAATATCCCCGACTCCGATTTACGATTTTCTTCTTCGTCTTTAGACTGCCAGAACGACTCGTCGGTTTCCGGTTTTTTGACTTGTTGGCCTGCAAAGATTGATGTATCAAAAGTGTGAAGGGCCTTCGGAAAAACGACCTCGGCCCTTCCACACATATTATTATGAATTAGTTATAAATTCTACTTATGCTCCAAAGACAGCGTCTTTGTGCACTGATCACAAACCTCAGACGGGCCCCAATATTGAATAGGTCCGGGATAAATGTACATGGTATTCTTTGCCCACGCCTCACGATTGGCTGCAAAGAACTTAAAAGGCGCTCCGTCAAGCTCAACAAGAGCCTTGCGGATGACGGGCTTCATAGCACCGTTGCGACGCTCCATGTTCATCATCATGGTAATGGGCACACCGCCAGCAATCCACTCCTCAGCAGGAGCTGTTGTATTCTTTATGATGGACATATAGCCGGTCTTGCCATTGGCAATCAGGCGACTGGCGTTGTAACCCAGGCTATAGCAGTAATCTGCATCGTAATTGGAAGGCGCAGCACAACGTCCCTCATATCCGAAGAAGTGATGCTGGGCTGAGAACTTGCCCGAATACTTACCTTCTTTCTTCCAAGCGGCCAGCTTGGTAGCAACCATGCGACTGAGCAATTTCTCGGTCTCGATAAGTGATACTTGGACATTTCCGTGCGGGTCTCTGTCCAGACAAAGTTGGTTAGCTACATCGGCAGGCAGAGATTCCAGGATAGCCAGATTTTCTGCCGTGATGTTGCCCTTGACATAGGCAATCTGCTCCTGTGCATTAGCAAATTCCATAGGCTCGCCCGTCTTCGGATCGGTGAGTACGTCATTCAGCTGGGCGATAAGTTTCTTGATGGCGGGGATGAATTCAATCAATCCCTCGGGAATCAACACGGTGCCGAAGTTATTTCCGTCAGCAGCGCGGTCAGCCACAATACGAGCAATGTAAGTTACCACATCGTCCAGGCTCATCTCCTTCTGTTCAACCTCCTCAGAAATCAGGCAGATATTTGGCTGCGTCTGCAGGGCGCATTCCAATGCGATATGAGATGCCGAACGTCCCATCAACTTAATGAAATGCCAGTATTTACGGGCACTGTTGCAGTCGCGCTGGATATTACCAATCAGTTCGCTGTAAGTCTTGCAAGCCGTGTCGAATCCAAAGCTTGTCTCAATCTGCTCATTCTTCAGGTCGCCGTCAATCGTTTTAGGACAGCCAATAACCTGAACACCATACTTCTTGGCAGCATAATACTCAGCTAACACGCAGGCGTTTGTATTGGAATCATCACCACCGATAATAACCAATGCCTTGATTCCCAGCTGACGCAGAATTTCTATGCCGCTTTCGAACTGAGATTCCTTCTCCAGTTTCGTGCGTCCCGAACCAATGATGTCAAAGCCGCCCGTATTTCGATACTCGTTAATGAACTCATCGGTGAACTCCACGTATTTGTGGTCAACCAGACCACCAGGGCCCATCAGAAAACCGTATAGTTTGCTAACAGGATTCAGGCTCTTCACACCATCATACAAGCCGCTGATTACGTTGTGGCCACCAGGTGCCTGCCCTCCCGACAGAATAATTCCGACGTTGAAAGCATCCATCGGCTTTGTCTCTCCAGCTTCAAATGTGATAACAGGCATACCGTAAGTGTTGGGGAACATCGCCTTGATTTCTTCCTGATTGCCCACACTCTGTGTAGGCTTACCCTCAACAGCCTTTACTGAACCCTTCAATGCCTTAGGCAGCTTAGGCTGATAAGCTGCACGGGCAATTTGCAAAGCACTTTTTACCATAATTCTTGTTTGTTTTTATATATAATATAGAAATATATGCCATTTTGCACTGCAAATATATAAAATATAGCCGATATTTAAAAGGAAAAGCGACAAAAACATTTAATTTATTTTATTTTTGCGCATAAATCTTGCACGGTTGAAAATATAATACTACCTTTGTTGCTAATTGAGAAAAACAGAAAAGAATAAAGACAAGAAAATGAAACGTAGAGAACTAAAGAAAACCATTAACTACCTCTGTGGCGAACTCTATGCTGAATGCGTAGCTCTGCTTCAATATCACAAAGTCTCGTCGTTTGCCGATATTGAAAACATCATGCGCAGCATTCTGATGATGCAGAACGACCTGGTTTGCAGACTTTCACATGTCGAGCCTGGTAGTACTAAATTATTCTTCAAGAAAATACGCCAAGACATGATAAGCCGTACAAACGACATCGTGGAACAGTTAAAATACGTGGCATGATCAAGGTATTAAGTCGGTTTCTACTCTTCAAGGTTTTGGGCTTCCGCGTAAATGTCAGGGAAACTATCCCCGACAAATTTGTCATTGCCCTGGCGCCACACACTAGTAACTGGGACTTTATCATTGGCAACCTGTATTCTAGGGCTATGAATATTCCCTGCCAGTTTCTCATGAAGAAGGAATGGTTCATTTGGCCCATGGGATATATAATGAAGGGCCTTGGCGGCATCCCCATTGACAGAAGTAAGCGGACACGTGTGACTGAACAGATTGCACAAACGGCCCGCCAAAAGGATGTCTTTCATCTGTGCATCACACCAGAAGGGACACGCAAGCGGAATTCCGAATGGAAGAAAGGCTTCTATTACATAGCCTTAATGGCCGACCTCCCCATCCTACTTTATGGACTGGATTACAAGCGAAAACTCATAGAGTGCACAAAGACCGTTATCCCCAGTGGCAACATAGAGAGTGATATGGTAGAGATAAAGTCTTATTTTCAAGACTACCAAGGCAAGCATCCTAAGAAATTTGCTTTATAGGCATAAAAATGGTTTAGGTCATGATGGACTACCTGACAACGGTGAAAAAATATCATATACACTTCAAATACACTGCAATTGGCTTTCTTTTCATATTTTGCCTTTGGAGCTGCTTTTCTTATGCCCAAACTCCAAAGCAACTGAAAAGTAAGTTGGCAATTTACTTCGACAATTATACGACCAATACATACTCCAGCAATGAGAAGATAAAGATAGAAAATATCTCTATCGATACTGAACAGAAAAGAGTTCAGATTAGCCTCAACGAAGCCTTTTCTACACAGCCATTTACTCCTCAGATAGTAACAGACATTAAATCAGAGGTATCTCAGTTACTTCCTCCACCATACAACAACTACCAACTTACAATTTTGGCTGGCGGTTACCCGCTGGAGGAGTTGGTGCCCATACATTTGCAGCCCTCCCCTTTCCCTGGCCGAACATATCAAAAGACCATGCTGCACGGCAATCCATGGGTAACTCCTATGAGTCTGCCATCTCGTATCGAGCATGGATTACAGGGACACCACCTTTGCGTATGGGCTAGTCACGGTAAATACTTCAATGTCAAAAAACAGGAATGGATATGGCAACGCCCCAGACTATTCTGCACCTCGGAAGACCTCTTCACACAGACCATAGTTATCCCCTACCTCATTCCTATGTTGCAGAATGCAGGAGCCGTCGTATTCAGTCCCAGGGAACGCGACTGGCAGAAGAACGAGATTATAATTGACAACGACAAGCCACAAGCAAACGGTATCTATACCGAAATAAACGACCGCTACCAGTGGGTGCACTGCGATACGGGCTTTGCACAGGTACGATCGTTCTATCAGGATCACCAGAATCCATTCAAGGAAGGCTCTTGCCGTATGATTGACGCCACGGACCAGAAACGTCAGTTGAGTAGCATCGTCTGGACACCGAATATCGCACAGGAAGGCGACTATGCAGTCTATGTATCCTACAAGACCCTGCCCACCAGCGTCAGTGATGCCCTCTATACCGTTGTTCACCAGGGCATCGAAACGCAGTTTCGTGTAAATCAGAAAATGGGCGGTGGAACATGGGTCTATTTGGGTACTTTCCACTTCGATGCCGGTGAGAATGCAGGAAACTGCATCACTCTGTCGAATCTGAGCAACTACCGCGGAACAATAACTGCCGATGCTGTTCGTCTTGGCGGCGGCATGGGAAACGTTCTGCGCATGTATGGCAACATGACCGAGCCTATAGGCAGCGGCATGCCTCGCTTCCTGGAAGCCGCCCGCTATTATGCTCAGTGGGCAGGAATGCCATTTCAGGTCTATTCAGCCAAGGAGGGACAGGATGACTACGGTGATGACATCAATGCTCGTCCCCGTATGGAGAACTACCTCTCGCGTGGAAGCCTTTACAATCCTGGGGATAGCGGACTGTGTGTACCGCTGGAACTCAGCCTTGCCATTCACAGCGATGCAGGAGTTCGCAGAGACAGCACGCATATAGGTACTTTGGGCATCTATACCACGGGCTTTTATGACGGGATTACAGCTACTGGGCTCTCCAGGCTGACCAGCCGCGACCTAACTGACATGGTGGTCAGCAGCGTATGCAACGACATCCGCCAGCATTTCGGTAGTTGGAACCGCCGCCAAATGTACGACCGTAACTACGGCGAGACGCGCGAGCCACAGTTGCCCGCTATGATACTTGAGACAATGAGCCACCAGAATTGGGCTGACCTTATGAAGGGGCACGACCCTTACTTTAAGTTCATTCTGGCTAGAGCTATCTATAAGGGTGTACTCCAATATATTAAGAATGTCCATTGTAAGGACCGCGTTGTCACACAACCCTTGCCCGTTCACGGGCTTTCTGCTCACGTGGACGAGAGTGGTGAGAACGTTCTCTTGAGTTGGATGCCCACTATAGATCTCTACGACGAAACTGCCGAACCTACCGACTATGTCATTTACATCAGCGAGGGACAAAAGGGCTTCGACAACGGCCGTTTAATCTCGGCTAGACACCAAGAGTGCCAGATAAAGATAGCCCCAAACACCCTCTACCTCTTCCGCGTAGAGGCTGTGAATGATGGCGGATATAGCCTGCCAAGTGAAGAGGTATGTGCCTACTATGCCGGAGCTGAGGCTCCGCGCATCTGCATCGTGGATGGCTTCAATCGCGTTGCAGGCCCACAGCCCTTCGATACTCCTACCAGCCAGGGGTTCGACATGGATACCGAACCTGGCGTGGTGGACCGTCGCATGCCTGGCTACTGTGGCTACCAACTCTTTTACGAAAAGGCAGGCTATGGGCGTGAGGGCTCAAACGGGCTGGGGTTCAGTGGAAGCGAGTTGGAAGGTATGATTTTGGCTGGTAACACCCACGACTACTCGGTACGCCACGCTCGTGACATATTGGCTGGAGGCAACTATACGATAGGCAGCTGTACTTCCGATGTCGCCAAGGATATCCCCTTGCAATTCTACCAACTGATAGACGTGGTAATGGGCGCCCAGAAGGCCGATGGTTACAGCATGCGTACATACAAGACATTCACAGATGACTTGAAGCAGACACTATCAAACTACTCCCGGTTGGGCGGAAGTATCCTTGCTAGTGGAGCTTTTATCGGCAGCGACATGAAGAGTGCCGAGGACAAGTACTTCACCGAGAATATTCTTAAGTACAGCCACTATACCGCCATCAGTACAGACAGTCTTAACACGATACAAGGCATGAACACAACCGCCAGTCTTTACAACACGCCGAACGAACAAAACTACTGGATTCGACAAGCCGATGTATTACAGGCAGCAGAAGGCGCTTTCTGTTCTATGTTATATGCTGGTTGTGGCCAGTCTGCAGGAATTGCATATTCTGGCAATGACTACCGTACCATGTCTTTTGGTTTCCCTCTGGAATGCATACAGGATACAGAGACACGCAGATCTATTATATCTGCTTCTGTCCGATTTTTATTAAACATTAATTAAATTAATAAACAAATTGTAAATATATGGCACATCAGATTTTATGCAATATGAAAGGATCACGTACGATGACTATTGAGGTTAGCCATCTGCGGACAATCGAGAAATATGCTCTTTTCAGTGAACTCCTTGACAGCAATGGCTTTGTTGATGACAATGTACTGGAGAAACTCAGACTGAATGTTAGGTCACTCTTAGATAATTGCAATAACGATACAGAATTGCTAAAATTCTGTCAGGAAGTCTTGTTCCACAACAACATGAAAGCCTTCGGTTTGCACCAGCTCATACTACTCTATATTGATTGGGAAAAAGGTAAATTAACAGAAGAGGACGTCTAACAATAGGCAGAGAGGAGTTTCTGAATGGAGAAAAGGAATCTGTCTGAATGGTTGCCCACAACCCGAAAGGAAATGGATTTACGGGGATGGGATTATGCTGATGTCATACTATTCAGCGCAGATGCTTATGTAGATCACCCAAGCTTCGGTGCAGCCGTCATCGGCCGCATATTGGAGGATGAGGGACTGAGAGTCTGTATCGTGCCACAACCAGACTGGCACGGTGACCATCGCGACTTCAAGAAGCTTGGACGCCCTCGCATGTGGTTTGGCATTGCCCCGGGCTGCATGGATTCTATGGTGAATAAATATACTGCAGCCCGGCGACTGCGCAGTGAAGACGCCTATAGTCCAGACGGACGACACGACCTTCGCCCCGAGTATCCAACGATTGTTTATTCCAAGATTCTAAGGGAGTTGTTTCCTGATGTTCCCATCGTATTGGGTGGCATTGAAGCCAGTTTGAGACGACTGATGCATTATGACTACTGGAAGGAACGATTTATGCCCAGCATACTTATTGACAGCGGAGCCCATATGATAACATATGGTATGGGAGAAAAACCCACAATAAGTATCTGCCACCTCCTTCAGAATGCCCTTGACAACTCTGACGAGACGCTATTTTATAATGAAAAGGGTGAGGCGTTTGTGACTACAAAAACTTTTCGCAAGGTGGTCCAACAGCAAAACGAAGTACCTCAGACAGTTTCATTATATAGTGAGGGAGAGATACCCGGAGGCTTTAGGCCCGACGACATTATTCTTCATAGCTATGAGGAATGTTTGCATTGCCCGAAGAAACATGCCGAGAATTTCCGGCATATAGAAGAAGAGAGCAACAAGATGCACGCCCAGCGCCTACTGCAAAAGAATTACGATAAGTGGGTGGTAGTGAATCCCCCTTTCCAGCCAATGACACAGGAAGAACTGGACCACAGTTTCGACTTGCCTTATACCCGTCTACCCCACCCCAAGTATCATGGCAAGCGCATTCCGGCCTACGAGATGATTAAGTTCAGCGTCTGCCTCCACCGTGGGTGTTTTGGCGGATGCGCTTTTTGTACCATCAGTGCACACCAAGGAAAGTTTATCTCCAGCCGAAGCAAGGAAAGCATTCTCCGAGAAGTTAAGCAGATTACCCAGATGCCTGACTTCAAAGGTTACCTCAGTGACTTGGGTGGCCCTAGTGCGAACATGTACATGATGCGTGGACGCCAGCTAAAGGCCTGCGAGGTCTGCAAGCGCCCCTCATGCATCCACCCAGCAGTCTGCCCCAACTTGAACGCAGACCACCGCCCGCTGTTGAATATCTATCAGGCTGTAGACAAGATTCCGGGTATCAAGAAGAGTTTTATTGGCAGTGGTATCCGCTACGACCTTCTGCTGCACGACTATAAGGACAAGGCACTCAACGATGCAGCCTACGAATATACCCGCCAGTTGATCCTGCACCACGTAAGCGGACGGCTCAAGGTCGCCCCCGAGCATACAAGCGACGAGGTTTTGCAACTGATGAGGAAACCACCGTTCCGTCTTTTCGGGCAGTTCAAGGCCATTTTCGATGACATCTGCCGCCGCCACGGCCTGCACCAGCAGATTATTCCCTATTTCATCAGCAGCCATCCCGGATGCCACGAAAAGGACATGGCCCAACTGGCCGTTGAGACAAAGCAAATGAACTTTCAACTGGAACAGGTTCAAGACTTCACGCCAACACCGATGACCGTAGCTACCACATGCTGGGCTACTGGCTATCATCCATACACCATGCAGCCCGTCTTTTCGGCAAAATCGCCAGCTGAGAAGCAAGCCCAGCGCATGTACTTTTTCTGGTATAAGCCCGAACTGCGGCACCAGATAGAAACCAGACTGCGGCAAATCGGCTGCCAACACCTTATTAATATATTATTCAGCAAGACGAAAAACAACAAGACAAATAAATAACTACAAATACAATAGAACTATGGTAACAGAATGGTTTGAATGCAAAGTCCGCTACGACAAAGTGTCGGAGGACGGACTCATAAAGAAAGTAAACGAGACTTACTTGGTAGATGCACTCAGTTTCACTGAGGCTGAAAAGCGTTTCCTGGAAGAAATAGAGCCTTTCATGAGCGGCGAGTTCGTGGTCACCGACATCAAGCGGGCAAAGATAAGCGAGCTCTTCGAGAGCGAAGACCTGCAGGCCGACCGATGGTTCAAGGCAAAGGTAGCCTTTATCACCATCGACGAGAAGACCGAGAAGGAGAAACGTACTGTGCAGACCATGATGGTACAGGCTGCCGAATTCAAGGATGCCTTGAATAACCTGGAGAAGAATATGGCCGGCACACTGGGCGACTATGTCATATCCAGCATTGCCGAGACGAAAATAATGGATGTCTATAGATACGTACCAAAGGATGAGTAGCATTCAAAGCCGGCTGGACCTCATACGGGATTCCCTTCCCCAAGGTACCCGGCTGGTTGCCGTCAGTAAGTTCCACCCTGCCAGCATGATTCAGGAGGCCTACGAGGCCGGTCAGCGTATCTTTGGCGAGAGCCATGTGCAGGAGTTGCAGGAGAAACGTCACCAGTTGCCCGAGGACATCAAGTGGCACTTTATCGGTCATCTCCAAACAAATAAGGTGAAGTACATCGCACCCTATATATCAATGATTCACTCGGCCGACAGTCCTCATCTTCTGGCTGAGATAAGCAAGCAGGCTCTGAAATATGACAGAAAGATTCCCTGTCTGCTACAGCTGCACGTTGCTCAGGAAGAAACCAAGTTCGGCTTCACGCCCCAAGAATGCCTTGACTTCATGGCTCAGGGCGAATGGCGGAGTATGGCTGGTATACTGCTCTCAGGCGTAATGTGTATGGCCAGCAATGTGGACGATGAAGCTCAGATAGCCTACGAGTTTGACCAGGCCCGACAGGTTTTCCAGACATTGAAGGTCCAGTATTTTAGCCACGATGATAGTTTCTGTGAATGTTCCTGGGGCATGAGCAATGACTATCATATCGCAATCCGCCACGGAAGCACCTTAGTACGTGTAGGAAGTCTCATTTTTGGTCAAAGAGTGTAATAATTTGCCTAAAATTTCTCATTTTGGAATAAAATGTGCACTTTTGAAGCCAAAATTCTTGCGTATCTTTGTCTTTATTTATAATTTTGCACAAAATTTAAAGAAATGTGCAAATGGACTGTTCGAAAGTAAAATCATTCAACAAAGAAATAGAGCGTAGTATCAAGGAGTATTGGAATCTGGATTGCCTGTCAGATTATGGTGTAATCACGCTCCAATATCGGGATGTAGCGAGAATCATCGAGAAGATGCATATCCTCTTCGAAGAAAGCGGAATCGTTCCTGGCGACAAAATAGCCATATGCGGTAAGAACCAGTGCCGCTGGGGGGCAGCTTTCTTCAGCGTACTGACATATGGAGCCGTGGCCGTGCCTATTCTACACGAATTCCACCCCGAACAAATCCACGACATCGTAAACCATAGCGATGCCCGCCTTCTTTTTGTTGGCGATGGCGTGTGGAAGAAACTTGATGCTGACAAGATGCCAAATCTTGAGGGCATAATCTCTCTAACGGATCACAAACTGGAGGTTAGTCGCAACGAACGTCTCACCTACGCCCGCGAGAATCTGAATCGCCTTTTTGGCGAGAAATACCCGCTGAATTTCAGGCCTGAGCATATCAATTACTATGAAGACAAGCCCGAAGAACTAGCGCTTATCAACTATACCAGCGGCACGACCAGTAACAGCAAGGGCGTTATGCTCCCCTATCGTGCCCTGTGGTCGAATCTCGATTTCGGAAACAAAGTGGTTGGTTGTGAACTTAAGGCTGGGCAGAACGTCCTCTCCATGCTCCCAATGGCTCACATGTATGGAATGGCCTTCGAGTTCATTGTGGAGTTCATGAATGGTGTACACGTCAACTTCCTTACGAAGATAGCCTCGCCGACGATTCTTATTAAAGCCCTGGCCGACGTAAAACCTTGCCTGATTGTTGTGGTACCTCTTATCATCGAGAAGATTGTACGCAAATCCGTTATGCCTCGTATTCAGGACCCCAAGATCCGCATGCTGATGAGGATGCCCGTCGTTGGACAGCGTATCAAGCAGAAGATATGCGGTGCCCTTACCAATGCCTTGGGTGGCAATTTCTACGAACTCATCATTGGCGGTGCTGCACTGAACCAGGAGGTGGAGAATCTGTTACACGAGATAGGGTTCCGTTACACCGTGGGCTATGGCACTACCGAGTGCGCGCCCATCATCTGTTATAACGACTGGAAAGACGTAGTCGTGGGTAGCTGTGGTAAGTGTGTAGTTCACATGGAATTAAAGATAGACAGTCCCGACCCTGCTCGGGTACCTGGCGAGATACTGACCCGCGGTCTGAATGTCATGCTGGGTTATTATAAAAACGAAGAAGCCACCCGTACCACCATAGATGCCGACGGCTGGTATCATACGGGTGACCTGGGTGTTATGGACGCACAGGGTAACGTCTTCATCAAGGGACGAAGCAAGAACATGCTTCTTGGTGCTAACGGGCAGAACATCTACCCCGAGGAAATCGAGGACAAACTGGGAGGCATGGCACTCGTCTCTGAATGCGTGGTCATCCAGCGTAACGAGAAACTCTATGGTCTGGTTTATCCAGACCCCGAGCAAGTAAAACAGCTACGCTTGCAGCCTGATGACGTAGCTGCTATCATGGAGCAGAACCGCAAAGACTTAAACCCCAACCTTCCCAGTTATGCACAGTTAGCTGGTATTAAAATAATGGACAGCGAGTTTGAGAAAACGCCCAAGAAGAGCATTCGCCGCTTCCTTTACATGAATACCGAGGTCTGATTCTACGGTAAAATAATTCATCATGATCAACATATCTTAAAAAATGTATTTCAAGATTCGCAATCAACACCTTGCGTTGTGTATTGATAGTCATGGCGCCGAAGTTGTTAGCCTGCAGAATATTCATACAGGCCGTCAAGTCATTTGGAATGCCGACCCTCAGTATTGGGACGAGCATTCACCAATCCTTTTTCCATGTGTTGGAGGCAATTGGAATGGGCACATTACGATTGACAATCAAAGCTACGCGCTACCTAAGCACGGACTTGTAAAGCACATGGATTTTACTCTTACGAGCCAAACAGAAGACACACTTGTTTTTAGTGTACAGGCCGATGAGCAAACTCTTCAGTCATTCCCATATCATTTTAGCTTGCACGCCATTTATCAGCTCAATGACAGAAGCCTTCAGGTTAGTTGGGTCGTAGAGAATCATGAGTCTGAGCTTGATATGCCTTTCATGATAGGAGGCCATCCTGCATTCATGCTTCCCGACTTTGATGCCACCGACTCTATTCATGGCTATTTGCAGATACCCCAAGTGGATTGTTTAGTTAGCTCACCAACTTTGCCCCGTGGTTTTGTGATGCCTCAAAAGGCAGAACTTTTCCCCCTTGACCATGAACATAGACTCAGCCTCATGAACGATACATTCCGCTGCGATACGATACTCGATTTGCGTGGTATGGCACAACAAGTTGTTTTGCTCGACAAGACTGGTCGTCAATTGCAGGAAATTATCATGAATGAAGTTCCCGTATTGGCCTTGTGGTCACCACAAGATGGGTGTTGTCCCTTTATTTGTGTTGAACCCTGGTGGGGCTGCTGCGATTCTTACGAATCCTCCACGCCCTTCAACCTTCGTCCCTTCGTTAACAATGTTACACCGCAAGGAACGTGGAAACAAGGTTACCAAATCAACGTATTAGACTGATTACACTCGCTAGTTAAAACAGAAGCAAGCCTTTAATACATCATTTCAGGGGGTTCTGTTCATAGTTTATGAACTGGGCCCCTTTTAATTTGTTGTCTTTTGGAATAACGATGCGTGGGCTAAATGTTCGCGCTTCATCAAAGTCCATAAGTGCATAAGAAATGATGATGACCACGTCGCCCACAAGAGCTTTGCGGGCAGCAGCGCCATTAAGACAAATACAACCTGATCCACGCTCACCACGAATGACATACGTTTCAAACCTCTCACCGTTATTGTTGTCAACCACCTGAACCTTCTCACCGGCAATCAATCCTGCTGCATCCATCAAGTCTTCGTCGATAGTAATGCTGCCCATGTAGTTCAAATTGGCTTCGGTTACCGACACGCAGTGCAGTTTGGACTTCAAAACCTCAATCATCATTTTCTTCAAAAAAAACTTTATAGTTATATTAGATGTGTATTTTTCTCACTCTTTTTTTACTTATACCTGATATGGTCAATCAGCCTAATGGGTATTTGCCCGCAGAAGACGGTGATGCAGCCAACAATACTTTCTGCATCATCCCATGATTCCACATCAGCTAGGGTATCTCCGTCAACGATACTGTAGTATTGTACTTTCAGTCCGGGTATGGCATCAAGTGTGCGCACTACATAGTCGTGTGTATCCACTACAGAAGCATTCAACGACCTGCTGTCCTTAATGACGCGATAGATATTAGCAGCCAGTTTTCGTTCTTCTTCCGTTAACAGGGTGTTACGGCTGCTCATTGCAAGTCCGCTCTCTTCACGAACAACAGGGCATGGCACAATTTCCAGGTCGAAACCCAAGTCATCAACCATACGGCGAATAACGGCAATCTGCTGGTAATCCTTCTCTCCGAAATATGCACGGTCTGGCTTAACATAGTCAAAGAGTTTGCTTACAATCTGGCAAACACCATTGAAATGTCCCGGACGGAAAGCACCTTCCATTACCGTATCTGTCGGAGGATAACTAAACTGTCGCTTATCTGGTTCGGGATAGATTTCCTCCACACTGGGCGCAAAGGCCAGCTGTGCGCCACACTCTTCCAGCAGCCTGCAGTCGGCATCAAGTGTGCGTGGATATTTCTCAAGGTCACTCTTATCATTGAACTGTGTGGGATTTAGGAATATACTCACTACAGTAACGTTGTTTTCTTCGACACTACGTCTTACCAACGAGGCGTGTCCCTTATGCAAAGCTCCCATTGTTGGAACCAGACCAATGCTTTCGCCCTTCTTGCGAGCATCTTGCAGTATATTCTGCAATTCGGATATTTTATGAACAATAATCATTGACACTATGACTTCAAAAAACCGTGCAAAGTAACACAAATTTCTGCAAACAATGAAACATTTTCGCAAAATAAATGCGCAATACACACAAATTTACATTCTTTTAAGGTTTCGAATAACTGAAATATCGTTTATTTTTCATATCTTTGCCGTGGACAAAATGTGTATCAACATGATTAAGGCTAAAAAAATCTTGTTCATAACCCAGGAGATGACCACCTATGTGCCCGACTCCCCGTTGTCAAAACTGGGCAGGGAAGTAGCTGAAGCCACACAAGGCAAAAATAGGGAAATCAGAACCTTCATGCCTAAGTGGGGCATTATCAACGAACGTAGGAATCAGCTCCATGAGGTAATTAGACTTAGTGGAATGAACTTGATTATTGACGAGACTGATCATCCGCTGATAATCAAGGTTGCCAGCATTGCCAGTACGCACATGCAGGTTTATTTTATCGATAATGATGACTATTTCAGCAAGCGTAAGATGGCTCGTAACGATGTGGGCGAGGAATATGCCGATAATGCTGAACGGGCTGTGTTCTATGCGCGAGGCGTTTTGGAGACAGTCAAGAAACTGCGTTGGACACCCGAGGTGATACATTGCCAGGGCTGGATGAGCAGCTTTATTCCCCTTTACATAAAGACGGCTTATGCCGATGAACCCTCCTTCCGCGACTGTCGAGTTGTTTACACACCATCGGACAACACAATGAAGGCCCCCCTACCCCAGAATTTCGCTGGCATACTTCAGTTCCGCAATGCAACTGTCAGTGCCATTCAGGGTATTCCTCTGGCTGATAACATGCAAGCACTCAACCAACTGGGCATGAAGTTTGCCGATGGCGTCGCACTGATGCGTCCTTGCCCGGAGTTTAGAGAATTTATTCGTTCACAGGGCAAACCCTATCTGCCACCTCAGAAAGCCGAGAACTACGGTACGGCCTATCCCAGTTTCTACGACAAAATATGGAGCATTGGCAAGGGGGACGAGAGTGAGAGCGAGAGCGAGGATTGATTCAATTGCCGGCCATTATTTTAAATATTTTTGAAAATTTGTTTATTAATCAGTTTATGAGCTATAAGAAAACAGCATGTTTGCTGACTGCTGTGATGACGATATTGTTGTGTGGTTGCGACGAGGATACGGGCTCTATCGGAATTTTCCCCGATGAAGATGCTCTCACTCACTCTTCAGATGTATTTAAGTTCTACACCCGGTCCATTGCCTTGGATTCCGTGCTTTGCAACAGCTACGTTTCTTATTTGGGAAATATCAAGGACCCCGAGACCGGTACACACATTCAGGCCAGTTTTGCCACACAATTCCACACCTTTGAGAATTACAAACTGCCCGACAAGCAGTTCATGTTCCCTCTCAATGTTGACTTCAAGCAGAGTGACCCCGTAAAGTGCGACTCCTGCGAAATCAGACTTTACTTCAATAGCTTCTACGGTGCCGGAGACACGCCTATGAAACTGGAAGTTTACCAGCTTGACGAAAACAAAATACTTGAGGAGGAACAAGACTACTACAGCAACACAGACCTCACTCAATTCGTCAAGCCAGGCTCAGAGCCCATTGCCACAAAGGTGTTTACCCCAACCGACTACACCATTACCGACGCCGAGCGCAACAGTTCCACACATACGAACAACGTGCACATAAAGCTTCCAGCCGAGTACGGGTCGTACATTATGAACACCTACTACGAGCACCCTGAGTATTTCCGGAACTCTTACGAATTCATCCGCCACGTCTGTCCTGGCTTCTATTTCAAACTGAAGAGCGGTGTAGGCACCATGCTCAACATCAGTGTGGGTACAATGAACCTCTATTTCAAATACTATGACATGGATAGTCCTGACACCGTATATCAGGCACTTACCAGATTTGCTGCTACAGCTGAGGTCATACAGGCTACTCAGTTTGAATCTGAAGACCTTCACAAGCTTGTCGACGATCCCACAAGTACTTATCTGAAGACTCCCGCAGGTATCGGTACCCTCATCGAACTGCCCATTAAAGACATTTACCGCGACCACCAGACGGACAGTGTGAGCAAAGCCAAACTAACCCTGACAAGGTACAACAGGAGTGAGAGCGACGAATATGCACTTGGCATACCTACCACCCTGCTGATGGTTCGCAAGCAGGACATGCGTTCCTTCTTCGCCAAGCGTCAGCTGCCCGACTCCAAGACATCTTTCACTACTACATACAGTTCTGGTTACAACTCCTATACCTTCGATAATCTTGGCCGCCTTATTTCATATTGCCAACATGAGAAGATGAACGGCATGAAGGAAGGCGGTATGACCGAGGAACAATGGGAGGCCGCCCACCCCGACTGGAACAAGGTTGTAGTCATCCCCGTCAAGACCAGCTCTACCACAGACAAATACGGACAGAGCATCATATCCAGCGTCACACACGATATGGGCATGAACAGTGTACGACTCCTGGG
Organism: uncultured Prevotellaceae bacterium; assembly: GCA_946407895.1. GTDB lineage: Bacteria > Bacteroidota > Bacteroidia > Bacteroidales > Bacteroidaceae > Physcousia. The sequence goes on along the minus strand of CAMJQA010000002.1, from coordinate 49,254 downwards.
CGGTCCGAATACGCCACTCGAGATGCAGGTCATATACAGCGGATTCAAATAAGACTCCTGTTTGTTCAAGGCTTCAAATGTTCAAAAGTTCAATGTTCAAGGGGCCAATGTTTAAGGCTCAAAGTTCTATGACGAGCCAGGCGACAGAGCCGAGCGCAAGGTCTAATTATGAATTCTCGTTTTTCAATTATGTAAGACCCTTAGGCCTTCGTTCCCTGCTTCTTCTGTGCACCATGCTCTGCGTCGGTCTATCCAGCGCTCAAGTTACTGAGCGCTCCAGAATGCCTCGTCATCCCCGACTCTTGCTTCAACGCGGACAGGAGAAGCGACTCATGCGCGACGTACGCAAGGACAGTACCTGGTCCGACGTTCACAAAGGCATACTTGGCGTTGCTGATGCTTATGTTCAGAAAGCCACGAAGCCCGTCGAGTACGTTCTTACTGGCCGCCGCTTGCTTGGTGTCAGCCGCGAGGCACTTCGGCGCATTATCTACCTGGGCTATGCCTATCGCACCACAGGAGACAATATATATACTGAACGAGCAAGGACAGAACTCTCAGCCATTGCGGCCTTTTCCGACTGGCACCCCAGCCATTTCCTCGATGTTGCCGAGATGACGCTGGCTGCAGCCATTGGCTATGACTGGTTCTATACCGAACTGCCCGATGTTGAGCGCGAAGCATTGCGACAAGCCATCGTTGAAAAAGGATTGCGCCCCAGTATAACTGAGAAGGAGGCTTGGTATATTAAAACCGATAACAATTGGGGGCAGGTCGTACATGCCGGTATGGTATATGGTGCTATTGCCGTATGGGAGAGCGACCCTCAGCTGGCCGCACAAATCGTCAACCGTGCCATAAAGTACATCATCAGGCCCATGGAAGCCTATGGCCCCGATGGTGCCTACCCCGAGGGGTGCGGCTATTGGGACTATGGCACCACGTTCAATGTTCTCCTGCTCGATGCCCTCAACCAGATATTCTCATCAGACTTCGGTCTGACCAACGTTCCCGGCTTCATGCAGACCGGCGCATACATCACCCACATGTGCAGTCCTGCACTTCAGTGGTTTGCATATAGCGATAACGGTAACATTGCACATGCCATGACCTCGCCCTATTGGTTCTATCGGCAGACCGGCGACGAAAGCATCCTCTTTAACCAAAAGCGCATACTCTACCGCAAGGAGACGCCCAGCCTGCTCACCGACCGGCTTGGTCCATGCGCCGTGATATGGGGCCACCGCGCCAGCCTCGACCGGCCAGCGCAGCCCAATGCGCTCTCTTGGTACGGCCAGGGCCGCACGCCCGTCTATACCTGCCGTAGCAGTTGGACCTACGATGCCGCATTCATGGGCATGAAGGGCGGAAGCCCATCAACAAACCATAGCCACATGGACCAAGGCGAGTTTATCTATGAGTCAGAGGGCATTATGTGGGCAGCAGACTTAGGAACAGAGAACTATAACAACCTCGAGCAGGCAGGCATGGACATTTGGAATATGAAGCAGAAATCCCAGCGATGGAGTGTCTATCGCTATGGAAACCGCCAGCACAACACCCTCACGTTCAACAATCAAGAGCAGATTGTCCAGGGCGTGGTCCGTTTCACACAGGTTACCCATGGTTTCCCGGGTAGTGCCACAGCCGACCTGACACCTGTCTATGAGGGTATGATCAAGACTGCACAGCGCCGATGTTCACTTCTCCAAGACGGGAGTTTGACCGTTGAAGACCATGTTGAGACACTCCCCGGCCGTGCCACCCAGCTCATGTGGACTATGGTAACCCCAGCCACAGTCAGCCAGACGGGTAGCCACACGCTTCGTCTCACCTGCAAGGGGAAAGTCATGAACCTGAATGTAGAGGGCATCAATCGGCTTACTTGGCAGATTGGTCCAGCCACACCGCCTCATGACTTTGAGAACCAGAACCGTGGCTTTACCCTTATCCACTTCACCACAGAGCTACCTGCCGCAGCTGCAACAGACCTCAAGGTTACACTCTCACACTAAACACGATACTTATATAAAATCAGTTGCCCATCGCTTGAAGAAACGATGGGCAACGGGCTTTTATTCCGTGGGCAGCGGACAAAATTATCATCGGCATTGTTTGCCAAATTCAACGGCATTGTTTTCCAAATTCAACGGCATTGTTTGCCAATTTCAACGGCATTGTTTTTTGAAGACTTCCCTACCCTAATTATCCTACCCGTCAAGGGCCTCTGCCAACCTACGGCCTGAGGATGTCCTTCAGTTCCCGGCTGCATTGTACCTCGAGGGCGATGTCGTGCGAATTTGTGGCACTGAGGTTGATGCGCTCTACACTGCCCAGGAGCTCCAGCATGCCGTTGCCGCCACTGAGCAACTGGACTAAGGGACCAAGCCCCTTCATGAATGCCGAGGCATCAAAGGTGGCAAAGAAGACCCGCCCCTGCATCTTCGGAAGCAATGCCTGCTGGCCTGGTGCTGAAGACGGGTGGCAGGCTTGGTCGGCAAGCCGGGAGTTGGTCGTTACATAGAGCTGACTGCCCCTCACACCGAAGTAGGCATTGACATCGCCTGCTGAAAGATAGAAGTCGTCGTCACGCAGCACACGAAAGCGGACGCCAGCCTCCGTAGCCAAACCGCTCTTCCAGGAATCAACGTTGCGCAGGAAGTCTTTATTGGCGAGCGCGGCGGTCAGGAGGAGTGGTGGCTGCTTGAAGTTCAACGAGATGCTTGGAACAGAGAGGGTAACATCGCCGTCGATACTGCGCAGCATCATATCGGCATCCACACACATATTAAGGGCTATCAGGCGGGTGCGGATGGCAGGATTCTGGCGCAACAGGTTCAGCAGGCGGTCGCCCCGCAAACCGGCTGTTGCCCACAGGACGGGGGAATCGGGCCCCTGCTCCAAGAGTTCCCCCTTGATGGGTTGCCATAGGGAGTCTGCCTGTGCCAAAGTTTGCTTCACCTGCTTGTCATCCGACAGCAGTTCTGTATTGAGCGTAAAGGATTTAGCCTGGGCATCCAGAGATACAAAGGCGCTGACCCGACTGAAATCGATGCCCGCAGGAAGCCATTTCCGGAGCGTCCCAACGTATGCCTTTGGCATGACGTCCAGCCGAGAGATGAGCTTCAGGGAGCCAGGACGGTTTTTCAATTCGCCAAGAACTGGGCTTTCTGTTTGTTCCTGCTTCATAAGGGAAACCATTTGCCCTCTAAGGCCTGCCGCCTCTGTGGCAGAGGCGGGGCCAAGAACCAGCATGCGTTTTGAATCGAAAGCTATCACCCAGTTCCTCAACACAGCCCATTGATAGCCTCGCTGGCTTTCTATCTCGGTCCCCAGCTGCTGAAGGGCTTTCTTCAGCCGACTCTGGCTCTTTACAGAGAGCGCTATGCCAAAGTGGCCCTGCCCCGAAACGAACCCATAAACGGGTGCCGACAGGTTCAAGCCGGCCTCGTCTGCTTCGGCAACGCCCAGCCTGGCGAATATTTTGTCAGCCTCAAGCCCTGTGTCCCGGCTCAGCCCCTTCACATCCAACTGTGCCACGGCGCGGGCATCTTGGGGAATTATGCTTGCAGTATCATTGCGGCCCCTGCCTATGAACCAAAAGAGCAGCAAGGCAATAGCAACCAGCAGGAATAGGATGAGGAAAAGGGATTGGCGTTTCATAATGATGAGTTTTTGAGTTGCATTAGGTGTACAGCTACAAGAGCTGCGGTCTCTGTACGAAGGCGGCTGCGTCCAAGCGTTACGCTGCGATATCCGTTCGCCTCGGCCAGGCGTACCTCGTCGATGCTGAAGTCACCCTCCGGACCGATGAGTACGGTTGCCGGCATGCCCGGGTTGAGCACGTCAAGGAGGAAAGGCTTCTCAGCCTGCCCCGACACATCGCCTTGTTCATAGCAATGGCATACGAAGCAATCGCCTTGGCGAGGGGTGCTGACGAAGCTTTCAAAGGGCGTAACTTCGTTCAGTTGCGGTTTCCAGGCCTTATGGCTCTGCTTCATGGCCGAGACGAGAATTTTCTCTATGCGCTCGTTCTTAACGACACGGCGCTCGCTGAACTGACAATCCAGGAAGGTCAGCTCGTCAAAGCCTATCTCGGTAGCTTTCTCGGCAAACCATTCCACCCTGTCCATCAGCTTTGTCGGGGCCATAGCCAGGTGGAGGTGCCCTCTCCAAGCAGGAGCTTGAGGCTCGCGGAGCCTGATATCGTAGCGACAATGATGGTTCGAAGCGCTGGTGATGACGGCCTGGCAAAACGTGCCCCGCCCATCCATCAGTTTAATCTCGTCGCCTGCCTGCAGCCGCAGTACGCGAACGGCATGATGACATTCATCCTCGGGCAGTTCGCCGCTCAACTGAGGGTCATAGAAAAATCGCTCCTCTTTCATACTCGGACCTTTAACCTTTTTAAGCCTTTCAACTCTTGCGCTCTGCCCCCCTCCTACTTCCGCTCATGCTTGTAACGGAACAGGATGGCAAACAGAATGGCCACGACGAGTGCATAACCAGAGAATATCCACCAGCAAGTGCTCCAGTCACCCAGCGTATAGAAATTGCCACCTACCACTTCGCCGTGTGTGTAGTGGTTCACCACCCTACCGGCCAGCAGCATGCCAACCGACGCGCCAAGTCCGTTAGTCATCATCATGAACAGGCCCTGGGCGCTGCTGCGGATGTTCAGGTCTGTCTCCTGATCAACGAACAGGGAACCGCTGATATTGAAGAAATCAAAGGCTATGCCATATACAATCATAGAGAGGATGAGCAAGATGACACCGGGGAAGCCGGGATCTCCTACGGCAAAGAAGCCGAAGCGGAACACCCAGGCTATCATCGACATCAGCATCACAATCTTGATGCCGAACCGCTTCAGGAAGAATGGTATGAGCAGGATGCAAAGCGTCTCGGACATCTGCGACAGGGAAATCAGGGTATTGGCATGCTGAACGCCAAAGGTATTGGCAAAGGCTTCGTCAGCGCCAAAAGATGCGATGAAGGGATTGGCATATCCGTTAGTTATCTGAAGGGCAGAACCCAGCAGCATGGAGAAGATGAAGAAGACAGCCATCTTACGCTGCTTGAAGAGGGTAAAGGCCCTGAGTCCAAGAGCCTCCACAAGGCCCTTCTTCTCGCCCTTGTTCGTTGGGCAGGCAGGCATTGTCAGGGCGTAGATTGCCATAATGATACTCAGAATGCCCGATACAGCAAACTGCCAGGGCTTATCCTGCAAACCGCCCCAGTCAACACAGAGCATGGAGATGATGAAGCCAATGGTTCCGAACACGCGAATGGGCGGAAAGGCCTTCACCGTGTCGAGTCCTGCTCCCTCCAGTGCAGCATAGGCCACACTATTAGTCAGCGCTATGGTGGGCATAAAGAAGGCCACACTTATCGTATAGAGCGAGAAAAGGGTTGTGAAGCTGGCATTCTCGCCTGCGCTGTGCCCGTAGAAAGCAGCGGCGCACATTGCTATTCCGGCCACAAACTGGCAGATGGAAAGGGTCTTCTGGGCCTGGATCCAGCGGTCGGCCACGATACCCATCAAGGCGGGCATGAACAATGAGACAAAGCCCTGTACGCTGTAGAAATATGAGATGTGGTCGCCCAAGCCAGCCGTTATGAGGTAGCGAGACATACTGGTAAGGTAGGCTCCCCAGATAGCGAACTCCAGAAAGTTCAGGATGGTTAATCTAATTTTGATATTCATGACTTGTTTTTGTAGGGTTGTACACTTAGTATTTTAACTGACAATAATTCATTTTATAGTAAGGCCATTTTTTTGCAAAACCCGCCTCGAGCAAAATTTATACCCGCCTCGAGCAAAATTTTCACCCGCCTCGAGCAAAATTTTCAACCACGATTCCCGGCCGTTACTCCACATACAGCACCAGGCCTTTCAGGTACTCACCCTCGGGATGATAGATGTTGATGGGATGGTCGGCCGGCTGGTGGAGCTGATGCAGGATGCGCACACTGCGGCGAGCCATAGCTGCTGACGTGAAGACAGCCAGACGGAACTGATCCTTGTTGACGGCCTGTGAGCAGCTGAAGGTGAACAGGATGCCCCCCGGACGTATCTTCTCGAAGGCCTTGGCATTGAGCTTCGTGTATCCGCGCAGGGCATTCTTCAAGGCATCCTTGTGCTTGGCAAAGGCTGGTGGGTCGAGGATGATTAGGTCGTAGCTACCCGTCTCCATCTGGTCGAGGTACTTGAAAGCATCTTCGGCAAAGGCTTTATGACGCTCGTCGCCAGGGAAGTTGAGCTCAACATTGGCATTTACCAGCTCCACGGCCTTAGCACTGCTATCTACACTATGCACCAAGCGGGCTCCGCCACGAAGGGCATATACGCTGAATCCGCCCGTATAGCAGAACATATTCAGCACGTTGCGACCCATAGAGTAATGCTCGAGCAGGCTGCGGTTATCTCTCTGATCCACAAAGAATCCCGTCTTCTGTCCTCTCAGCCAGTCGATATGGAAACTGAGCCCGTTCTCCTGTGCCACATCGTTCTGGCTCTCTCCATAGATGAATCCGTTTTCCTGACCCAGCGAGGCCTTGTAGGGCAAAGTGGTTTCACTTTTATAATAAATGGCAGTCAGGCTCTCGCCCACGACCGCCTTCAGGGCCTCGGCCAATTGCATCCGGCACAAGTGCATGCCTACGCTATGTGCCTGCATAACGGCCGTACCGCCATACATGTCTATAACGAGGCCGGGCAGGTTGTCGCCCTCGCCATGCACCAGGCGGTAGGTGTTATTGTCCTGCCGCCCGGCCACGCCAATACTGCGGCGCACATCGAGCGCTGTTTGCAGACGTTCCCGCCAAAAGGACTCATCGATATCGCGCTCCTCGAACGACAGTATGCGAACGGCTATGCTGCCAATCTGGTAATGCCCCAGTGCCACAAAGTGGCTGCTGGAATCGAACACCTGAACAATATCCCCTTCTTCCAGCTCCTCATCGGCACGCTCTATGGCACCCGAGAAGACCCAGGGATGAAATCGTCTGAGGCTTTCATCCTTGCCTCGACGCAGATATATGGTTTTGTACATCATTCTTGTTTTGTGGTTACGGGATTATTCTCCGGTTCGGGCACTTTCTCCAGGCGGAAGCCCACTTCGCGCAGCCGCTGTAGTTCCTGATAGAGTCGTATGCAGGCCCAGGCATCTGTGGCGGCATAGAGGCGCTGGGCATCTGTCAGCACATCGGCCTCCCAGTTGGAGAGTTGTTGCCGCTTGCTTATCTTCTCCCCGAAAACGTTAGCGTAGAGCTTGCGCAGGCTCTTGTCTTCGATGCCGAATTCCTCGGCTAAGTTCTGCAGTTCTGTAAAGTTGCCGTTGCGGAACTTGGCATAGACACGCATCTTGTTCAGGTCCTCGGCGATGGACAGGCCTACCTTGGTTATCCGCCTGTCGCTGAGCAGGTCAACGATGCAGCGTGGCAATCCTATCATATTCAGGCGGAAGAGGAAACATATTTGGGGGCTGCTCACCTGTAGCAGGGCCACCTTGTTCGTCTGCCCCTTCTGGAAACAGGGTTTCGACTCCGTGTCGAATCCTAAAATATCCTGCGAAAGCAGGAAGCGAATGGCCCTCTCGGCCTGTGGAATGCCCTGTACAACCTCAATGCGGCCCGGGAAGGCGGCCACAGGCAGATTGTTAATCCGGGCTTTGTCAAACTTATTATAGAGTATCTTCATCTAAATCCTTTTGCCGTGTGTAACGTAGCTTGTGCAACTGGCGCAGCGTATCTACCAGGCTCTGGCCCCAATAAAGTTCAAAGTTGTCCATCAGCGCCCAGAGGGCATCGGTCATGCAGTCCTCAATGCGCTCCTGATATACGCTCACAAAGTTGCGTATGGCCTGATACATGTCAGCCAGCCCTTCGCTGACCGACTGCCAACGGCTCTCATCGGTCAGTATCGTGGCGTCATATACAAGTTCCTCGTAGTCATCGTCGCCCTGCATAATGTCATATACTGTCTGGCGCACGAAGTCGTAGTCAGCCTCGGTCACTTTATCGTCGGGCAGGAAGGCCCCGTCGCTCTCAACACGAGGCAACAGAGTGGCTTTGACGTACAGAAGCGGCAGCAGGCGCAGCATCGTCTCCACGAATTCGCGCTTGAAACGTCCGCTGCTCTGCTCCAGAAAGACACAGAACTGTGCGGCAACAGTAACGAACTCCAGGGTAGCCGGAGCATATATCGTTTTTTGGAATTCTTTGTTCGCCATTTGCTTCTTTTTGAAGGGTCACAATCTCAAATTCAGTTGCAAAGTTACGTTTTTTTCTCAAAAAGCGCATATTATTTTGAGAAATATCATTAAATTTGCAGCTGATTTTCTGAAAACAGATTGTATGGCGGAAAAAAAGAATAATAAAACCCCAAAGAAAAACGGCAAAAAGGAGACTTCGGGCTTCTTTAAGTCATGGTTCGGCAAAATGAAGCCGGACACAAAGGCAACAGCGGAAGCCACCCCCGAAAAGCCAAAGAAAGAGAATGGCAACAGGAACTTCCTGATTGGCTCCGTACTGGCCATCGTGGCCCTTTATATGCTATTGGCAATGGTGTCGCACCTATTCACCGGTGCCGAGGACCAGAAGCTTTATTACAACAGCGAGTCATATACAGCTACCAACTGGATGGGCATGTTTGGCTATAAGCTGGCTCACTATGTGATGGACAGCTGGTTTGGCGTGGCCAGCATCTTCATCCCCATCTTCCTGCTGGCAGCCAGCATACGCATCATGAACATCACCAAGATACGCCTTCACAAGTGGTTCCTCAACTGCATGATACTGATGGTGTGGTGCTCGGCATTTGCAACCTATGTAGTGGAGTACGTACCCTTTGCCCGCAACAGCTACATCATCTGGGGCGGCATGATCGGGCGCGAGGAAATGACGCTGATGAGGGACAAGATAGGTCCTATGGGCGTACCTTTGGTGCTCATCATCGTGGCCCTCCTCTATCTGGCCTACGTAAGCGACGAAGCCATAACGACCCTTCGCGGATGGATGACCTCAAAGAGCATGAAGGAGGAGAAAAGTGCTCAGGAAGGCACTACCGATATAAATGAACCCGCCTCCGGCGATACTGATACAGGCCTTGAGGATGATTCCATCGACCCGCTGGAACGCGAAACGGTAGCCCCCTTCGAGGACAAGCCCATCGACACCTCCACCACAATCGACTTCAAGATAAGTGGCATGGACAATACCGACCTGCCAGAACCAAGGATTGAGAAACTGAAGCCAACCATAGAGATAGAGAAGGAAGAGAAACCCGCCGAGGAACAGAGCATGGAGGTGGTTATGGGCGAAGACCCCGAGAAAGCCATACTCAACGACGAGGGCACCCTGGAACCCTACGACCCGAAGCTGGACCTGGAGTTCTACAAGTACCCTACCCTGGACCTCCTGAAGCAGTACGAGAACAAGGGCGACAATATCGACATGGAGGAGCAGACGAAGAACAAAGACCGCATCATACAGGTGCTCTCGAACTTCGGTGTGGAGATAAGCAGCATCAAGGCTACAATCGGCCCCACCATCACCCTCTATGAAATCACCCCAGCCCCTGGCGTCCGCATCTCCAAGATCAGGAACCTCGAGGATGACATCGCCCTCTCGCTCTCGGCATTGGGCATCCGTATCATCGCACCTATTCCCGGCAAGGGAACCATCGGCATCGAGGTACCAAACGCCAAGCCCCAGATGGTGTCGATGGAGAGCATACTGAACAGCCGCAAGTTCCAGGAGACAGATTACGAGCTGCCTATGGCCCTGGGCAAGACCATCACCAACGAGGTCTTCATGGTCGATCTGGCCAAGATGCCCCACCTGCTCGTGGCCGGTGCTACGGGCCAGGGTAAGTCAGTCGGACTGAACGCCATCATCACCAGCCTGCTCTACAAGAAACACCCGGCCGAGCTGAAGTTCGTCATGGTGGACCCCAAGAAGGTGGAGTTCAGCGTCTATAACCCCATCGTAAACCACTTCCTGGCTCAGGTGGAGGGCAACGAGGATACCGAGGAACCCATCATCACCGATGTGAACAAGGTTATCCAGACCCTGAAGAGCCTCTGTGTGGAGATGGACACCCGCTACGACCTGCTAAAGCGGGCTCGGGCGCGCAATGTGAAGGAGTACAACCAGAAGTTCAAGAACCGCGAGCTCAACCCCGACAACGGACACAAGTTCATGCCCTATATCGTCGTCATCATCGATGAGTTTGGCGACCTGATTATGACAGCCGGCAAGGAGATAGAGCTGCCCATTGCCCGCATTGCCCAGCTGGCCCGAGCAGTGGGCATCCACATGATTATAGCCACCCAGCGCCCCACCACAAACATCATTACGGGTACCATCAAGGCCAACTTCCCTGCCCGAATGGCTTTCAAGGTGGCCAGCGTAGTGGACAGCCGCACCATCCTGGACCGCACAGGTGCCAACCAGCTGGTCGGCAAGGGCGATATGCTCTTCCTCTCGGGCAGCGAACCCGTGCGTGTGCAGTGTGCCTTCGTCGATACCCCCGAGGTGGAGAACATAGCCAGCTACATAGCCTGCCAGCAGAGCTACAACCGTCCCTTCCCGCTGCCTGAAGTAGCTATGGAGGGCGAGGAAGGCGGAGACGGAGCTGATGTCGACCTGACACACCTGGATCCGATGTTCGATGAAGTGGCCCGGATGGTCGTAATGGAACAGAGCGGCAGTACCAGCATGATTCAGCGTAAGTTCAGCATCGGCTACAACCGTGCCGGCCGACTGATGGATCAGCTTGAGAAAGCCGGAATCGTAGGCCCGGCCAAGGGCAGTAAGCCTCGCGAAGTGCTCTGTGTCAGCGACGAAGACCTTACCTTCCGACTTAATAATCTTCATTAACAGGTTGACCTACGGTCTTCGTCTGTCACGACTCGGCCATTCGTAAGCAAGCTTCCGATGGCACTCGCTGCTCCAGACGTTCAAAAGTTCAAAAGTTCAAAAGTTTAAAATGATGAAAAGAATTCTTTATATATTAATAATGTGTCTTTCAAGCCTCGCTCCTATGCAGGCCCAGACGAATGGCAAGAAGGTGCTCGACAATGCTGCGTCCTTGATAAGAAAGAGCGGCGATGTGAAAGCGGAGTTCACCGCAACAACCTTTACCGGAACCACAGAACAGGGAAGCACCAGCGGTACGATGCTCCTGCAGGGCAAGAAATTCCAGCTCAATACGCCCGAAATGATAACCTGGTACGACGGCAAACAGCAATGGTGCTACGTGCCCGAGACGGAGGAGGTAAACCTGACCATCCCCACCGAAAAGGAGATGCAGGCCGTTAATCCCTATGCATTCCTTAACCTCTACAAGAAAGGCTTCGACATCACCATGCGCGAGTCAACGCTGCGAGGCGAGCAGACCTACGAGGTTCACCTCCTGGCACAGGATGCCAGGCTCTCTGCCCAGGAAATCTACATCGATGTGCGGCGTAGCGACTACCTGCTGCTCTGCATCCGCGTACGCCAAGACAAGGACTGGCATCGCATCAGCATCCATTCCTTCCAGGGCGGACAGAAGTTCCAGGAGAGCGATTTCTCCTTCCCCAAGGAGAAGTACCCTAATGCCGAACTGGTCGATTTAAGATAATCCCAATAAAACTCATATAACCCATAAAGATATGGAACACATCAAACTACTCATCATTGGCAGCGGCCCTGCTGGCTATACAGCTGCCATCTATGCCGGACGAGCCGGACTTAGCCCAGTAATCATGGAGGGTCTGCAACCCGGAGGCCAACTGACCACGACTACAGATATTGAAAATTTCCCTGGTTTCCCTCAAGGAATCGATGCCAACGAACTGATGGCTAATATGCGCTCCCAGGCTGAACGCTTCGGTGCCGAGATCAGAAGCCGCATCGTGGAGAAGACCGACCTCTCGAAGGCTCCCTACCATCTGTGGACCGACGACGGTCAGGAACTGGAGGCTGACAGCATCATCATCGCTACAGGTGCCAGCGCCAAATACCTGGGCCTTCCCGACGAAGAGAAGTACAAGGGGATGGGCGTAAGTGCCTGTGCCACCTGCGACGGTTTCTTCTACCGCCGGAAGGTGGTTGCCGTTGTTGGCGGTGGTGATACGGCTTGCGAGGAGGCCACCTATCTGGCAGGCCTGGCCAGCAAGGTCTATCTGATTGTGCGCAAACCCTACCTGCGGGCTGCCAAGATTATGCAGGAACGCGTCATGCAGAATCCCAAGATAGAGATTCTCTTCGAGACCAATACCTTGGGCCTTTTCGGTGAAGACGGCGTAGAGGGTGCTCACGTTGTTTACCGCAAGGGTGAGCCCGACGAGCGACGCTATGACATAGCCATCGACGGATTCTTCCTGGCCATCGGACACAGGCCCAACAGCGAGGTGTTCCGTCCCTGGGTGCAGACCGACGAAACGGGCTACATCCTGACCGAGGGCGATTCACCCCGCACGGGCATTCCCGGCATCTTTGCTGCCGGCGATGTGGCCGACCCGCATTATCGCCAGGGCGTAGTGGCAGCAGGCAGCGGTGCCAAGGCTGCTATCGAAGCCGAGAAGTACCTGCAGGAAATAGGATTGAAGTAAACCTTATCCCTACCTATCAGCTATGACAAACTGGCAATTATACAAACTGATCAGGAAAAACGATGAACTGAAGGACCTACGGCACCCTATGTTCGAGAAGAACCGGTTCATGAAGTTCCTGGCCTGGTTCATGATTCTCTACTATGCTGCCATCATGCTCCTAATGGGCGTTATGTTGCCTATGGGCATGCGCGGCACCTACAATGGTGTGGCTGCCTTTCATGTTCTTGACGGCGGTCTGATCTACTTCATCATCGCCGACTTCTGGCTTCGCTTCATGTTGCAGGAAACACCCGGACAGCAGGCCAAGCCCTATGCCTTGATGCCTATCCGCCGCAGCTTCCTCATGAATGTCTATCTCACCCGTGCCGGCCTTAGCCTGGGCAATCTGTTCTGGGGCTTCTTCCTCGTTCCCTTTGCCCTGCTGGCTGTATATCCCCTTTTGGGATGGAGCGGTTTCTTCGGGTGGCTCATTGGCTGGTGGCTGCTGTTCGTAGCCAACGGATATGCCTATCTGTTTGTCCGTACACTCTGCATCAAACATCTTGCATGGATTATCCTGCCCATCATCGTTCATGGAGGCCTGCTCCTGGCCATGCTGTGGCCCGACAAGAACATGCTCGATATGCCCTGCACCTTGCTGATGTACAACTTTGCCCTCTGCCACCTGTGGCCTTTCCTGCTTATGGCCGCAGTCATCGCCCTGCTCTACTGGATTAACTATAAGCTCCAGATGAATATGGTATATAACGAGGTGGCCAAGAAGGAGGAGGTGGAGCTGAAGCACGCCACACAGATGAACTTCCTGAACCGCTACGGCGCACTGGGCGAGTACCTGAAGCTGGAGTTGAAGATGCGCCTGCGCAATAAGACGGTTCGCCTGCAGTTCCTCACCCTGCTGGGCATGATGGTCCTGTTCAGCGTCCTCCTCTACTTCACTGATATCTACGACAATGGCTTCATGAAGTCCTTCATCTGCCTCTACGACTATGTGGGCCTGGGCATGACAATGCTTATCAGCATCATGTGCCACGAGGGCAACTACATCGACGGCCTCATGAGCCGGCGCGAGAGCATCCTGCAGCTGCTCTATGCCAAGTTCTACTTCAACAGTGCCGTCCTGCTTGTACCCTTCTGCCTGCTCATACCGCTGATGGCTATCGGCAAGATTTCCGTGTGGATGAACCTGGGCTACCTCTTCTTCACGGCCGGTGTACTCTACCCCATCTGCTTCCAGATGGCTGTCTATAACAAGGAGACGTTGCCCCTGAACCAGAAGCTCGCCTCCCGGCAGGGCAATTGGGTGCAGCAGGTAGTCAGCATCGTAATGCTTTTCCTGCCCATCGCCATCGAGAAGTTGTTCACCCTGCTGCTGGGCAATCCCTGGGGCTTCATCATGCTTGCCCTGCTGGGTGTTGTCGGATTGTCCCTCCATGGGTGGTGGCTGCGCAATATCTACCAGCGCTTCATGCTTCGTCGCTACACCAATATGGACGGTTTCCGTGCCTCGCGTAACTTTTAATTATAAACTTTGAACCTTATTATGAACATACATATAAAAAACCTAAAGAAATGTTTCGGTGAAAAAGTAGCTGTAAACATCGATAGTTATGAAATCCATAGCGGCGAGATGCTCGGTCTCGTCGGCAATAACGGTGCCGGCAAGAGCACCCTCTTCCGTCTGATTCTTGACCTCATCAAGGCTGATGAGGGCTCAGTACGCATGATTGGGAATTTTGCCGAGCAGGAAGTAAACATCAACGTCTCCGAAACGGAGCAGTGGAAGGACTGGACCGGTGCTTTCGTTGACGAAAGTTTCCTCATCGACTACCTTACCCCCGACGAGTACTTCCAGTTCATAGCCCGCATCAGCGGTCGCAGCCAGGATGACCTGCAGGATTTCCTTGGCAAGTATGAACACTTCATGGCCGGCGAGCTGATGGGTCAGAAGAAGCTCATCCGCAACCTCTCGGCCGGTAACAAACAGAAGGTGGGCATTGTGTCAGCTATGCTCCTGCAGCCTCAGGTGCTCATCCTCGACGAGCCCTTCAACTTCCTTGATCCCAGAAGCCAGAGCGCCATCAAGCATCTGCTCAGGGAATACAACCAGCAGACGGGCGCCACCATACTCATCAGCAGCCACAACCTGCAGCACACCGTAGATATCTGTCCGCGCATTGCCCTGCTCGAGAACGGCTTCATCATTCGCGACATAGACAACAGCGATGGCCAGGCCCAGGCAGAGCTGGAGAACTATTTCCAAGTAGATTGACCCTATTTTGAACCTTTATAAACCCTTGAACCCCTCAAAACTTCTTCCACGGGGCGTACCCTGCCTCCTGGTAGTCTTTCTTATCTTCGGATACCTGAGCCATGTAATGGGCCTAAGCAACATGATAAATACCATGATGCGAACGGCCCACAGCCTTCTGCTCAATACCGTATTCTACCTGATGGGCATCTCCGTCCTTACCGGAGCCCTTGGTCGCATCTTCACCGAGTTTGGTGTAGTTGATCTGCTTCAGAAATTGCTCCGCCCCATCATGCGCCCCATCTATAATCTGCCCGGTGTGGCTGTCCTGGCCTGCGTCATGACGTTCCTGAGCGATAACCCGGCCATCATCACCCTTTCACGCAATAAGTCCTTTGCCCGCTACTTCCGGGTCTATGAGTTCATTTCATTAGCCAATTTTGGCACAGCCTTTGGCATGGGACTGCTCGTTGTGATGTTCATGATTGGCCAGGGCTACTTCTCCGAACCCTTCATCGGTCTGTTCGGAGCGGCCTGTGGCGGTGTGGTTGCCACCCGTCTGATGCAGCATTTCATCTGCCGTCTTCACCCCGAGTTCCGTACCCAACCCGTTGTATCTCAGGCTGAGCAGGAACAGATTGAGCTTGAAGAGCAACATGCAAAGGACGAATGGGAACATCCCAGCACATTCGTCAAGATACTAGATGCCCTGCTCGACGGCGGTAAGACGGGAGTTGAGAGCGGACTGACCATCATCCCCGGTGTGCTCATCATCTGCACATTAGTCATGATGTTCACCTTTGGCGGCGCCTCCGAGGGCATTCACGGTTCGGCTTCCTCAGCGGTCGTCTATACGGGCGAGGCCTATCAGGGCTGCGGACTGTTGCCTTGGCTGGCCGGCCAGATAAGCATAGTCTTCGAATGGCTCTTTGGTTTTACGGCTCCCGAACTCGTTGCCTTCCCCATCACGGCCCTTGGCGCAGTCGGAGCCGCACTGAGTCTCATCCCCGAGTTTACCAGCAAGGGCATCATCGATGGCAATGCCGTAGCCGTCTTCACGGCAATGGGCATGTGCTGGAGCGGGTTCCTCAGCACACACACCGCCATGCTCGACTCAATGGGATACCGTCACCTGCTCACACGCGACTTCCTCTGCCAGATACTTGGAGGCATCGCAGCCGGCATCATAGCCCACTGGACCTACGTAGCCCTGCAGATGATATAATCCCCCTGTAACAAACAATCGCCCCCTGAGAGTAAGGGAGCGATTGTTTTCTATAGGTAAGTTTGATAATACAGGCTGGGAACTTTACCGCCTGTTGCCCATGAACCGAAGCAGGTAAAGGAAGAGGTTGATGAAGTCCAGGTAAAGCGTCAGGCTGCCCAGCAGGGCCATTTTGTTTGTCTGGTCGTTCACCCCGGCTTCGCTGTACATCATCAGCATGTTCTTTATCTTCTGCGTATCGTAAGCAGTCAGGCCCACAAACACAATCACGCCCAGGTAATTCAGAATCATAGCCAGTCCACTGCTCTTCATGAAGATATTCACTATCGTGGCAATAATCAACCCTATGAGCAACATATAGAGCATACGTCCAACAGACGACAAGTCCCTCTTTATGGTATAGCCCAGCAACGACATACCGGCAAACGTACCAGCCGTAATGAAGAACGTGGTGGCTATACTCTCAGCCGTATAGACGGCAAAGATGAAAGCCATCGTTACGCCGTTCAGGATGGCGTATGCGGCAAACATCAGTCCTGCCACGGGGAAAGACATCTTCATAATCCTTGCTGACAGTATCAGCACCATCGCCAGTTCGGCAATAAACAGGCCCCACATCAAAGGTGGCCTCGTTGCAATCGTGTACAACAGATTCTCATCTCTCACCACATACAAAGAAGTCAGCGCAGTCATCAGCAGGCCCAGGGCCATCCACGTATAGACATTGCGCATCAACACCGAAAAAGATCTCGACAAGTCAATCGACTGTTCTTGTTCCAAATAGCTGTAATCGTTCATATCTCAAATTCCATTTATATTGCTTTCGGGCTGTAAAGGTACAACATTTCCCGAGTAATCACCAAATACATCCATCATTATTAACGAATAATAACACATAAGGCTGTTCACTTATCATACCCGTCCAATTCTTGCGGAGTCCTATTGGATAATCAATCTACATATCTTTCATTGTGAGTAAGCCAATGTGAATAGTCATCTTACGCAGTTCAGGAGTCTGGGCTACCATTGTGTCAACCTTTTCCTTGAAAGATGATTCGTCATATCTCCTTTCGTCCTTCTTCAGTTCATATATCCATGCTTCCTTATCAATAGGATCAATCACCACAAGGTCTATTTCATTAAATCCCTTTCTGTCCCACCATTTGCCGACGATGTATCGTCCCTTTTCCTGGAACTTGCGAACGAAGTAACGCTCCATCATTATGCCCGACAGTCCATCGTAGTCGCGCTTGATGATGTCACCAAGGGCTTTTAGGGCCTTGTTCTCCACCAATGCCTGGTACTTGAAGAAGAAGCGGAACCACAAAATCAGGAAACAATCATGTAGCTGGTAGCGTACCTTCTTACTGCTTTTGGGGGCAAAGATGGGCTGGTACTTGCTAATCAGCCCATAGTAGTCTTCCAGGCGAGACAAATAGCTGCTAATATTCTCAAGTTGTAGTTCGTTCTTTATTTCCGCACTGGTCTTCATGCCACAGGCAATACAGGTCAGAATGGAGAAATAGATGGCATAGTCCGTACCGAACTCTTCTACCAGGATGTTCTTGCCTTCATTGATGAAGGGAGAGTTTTCTTCTGTCAGAGCTGCCAGCATTTTGTTTTTATGGGTCTTGCCACGGTCAAGTAGCAGGGTGACATACCAAGCAATGCCACCCGTAATGCCGAACAACGCCAGCAAGTCTTCTGGTGTATAGTCATGATTGAAGTCACTTAAGATTTCCTTCAACACATCGGTCTTGAAGGGTTGGAGGGTTAGTTTCTCGTCGGCACGTCCGAAAAGCGGCTCTTCGTAGTCCTCGAAGATTTTCTTCATCAACGTAAATACAGAGCCGCTGATAATCAGGTTCAAGTGACTTTTACGTTTCCATAAGTCCCAGTCTCGCTGCATATCACTAAACACCGTCGGGTTCACCTTTTGGAAGTTCTGGAACTCGTCGATTATTAATGTGAACGGTCTGCTCTCTGAAATCTGAAGCACGAATCTAAAGACGTCCGCAAAAGAGTTTGCCTGTCCCAATACCGGTATGCCAAGTTTATTCGTAATCTCAGTCACAAAATCCTGACAAAGCAACGCCTCGGCTTTCTTACCAACGAAAAAATAGAGGATAGTGTCATCCCCGCATCTCTGCGAAGGTTCCGTCTTACCAATACGCCTACGACCCATGATGACGGTCATTCGCGCCTCACGTTTACTTTGGTCCAAAGTTTCTCTGAGCAATTGTTGCTCTGCTTCTCTATCATAGAACTTCATAAGCGCAAAAAGATAATGACCATTATAATAATGGCGGTTATTATTTTGCAAAGATACAGATTATTTATGAATGCACAAACAAAATGCAGGAAAAATTGCAAAATGCTTTAAATACAAGTTGCTTCACCTTTCATGTCAACGAGAAACCAATGTTTATCAAAGTCCTGAGCCTTAGCTAACCCGCTCGTAAAAGGAGTGATAAATCGCCAAGTACATGGAATCACAATCTCACCTTTTCTATTAATGATTCCATATCTGTTCTCATCGTTACTCACAACAGCAAATCCTCCTTCAAATCCCATGGCTAAATTCCAAATGCATGGAATCACTAATTCTCCTCTTGCATTAACGTATCCGGCTTTATTGTTTTTGTCTACGACAACAGCAAACCCTTCGTGGAACTCGTCGATATAGTTCCATTCACAGGGGAGGACTATCTGCCCGAAAATATCCACAAGCCCCCACGTCCCGTTTTTCTCTATTCTTGTTGGCTCAATAGTCAACCCGGATAGCTTAGATAGATTGATAACGTCATCTTGGGTAAAATGCTCCAGCCCATTTGTGAAGTGCGCTGCATTCAGTTTGTCGACATATTCATTCAGGACATCAGCTATTTCTTGCCATTTTTTTTCAATTACCATTGCACCCAACGAGTAGTCGAGCATAAATATCCTGTCTGCTGTAATCATGACATCTGCATAACTCGCAAAGAAGCCCCGTAAGCTAGGCTCATCTTCCAACTGCTTTATGACATTTGGCATCCCATCAGTATTGACAATATTATCTGTTATCAATTCTTCGTACTTTCCAAAATGGTTACTCATAGATATCATTGCTGCAATCATGTCATCAGTAAGCATGGCAGTACTGAAAGCGGGACAATATGGCACCATTGTGTCAAACTCCATTCTATTAATCTGCTGCGGTTCAAAACCAAATTCCTTGCACTTTGCATGATACAGTTGGATGAAAGTTTTGATGGCCTTATACAGATAAGCACCAGGGAATATTTCTGTATTCCCACTCATTTCAATTTCCTTCTGAGAGAACGTCAGCAGGAGCCCATCAAACAAAGGACTTGCCATGCTATCATACTCCAAAAACTTCTTTGCGTCTTGAACAGTCATTTCTTATATATGTTTTTTCCTTGCAACACATCATATGGAAATAGCCACTCGAGTCAAGCGATCGTTTCACTCGAGTCATTCGATCGTTTCACTCGAGTCATTCGATTTTTTCACTCGAGTCAAACGGGATGTTGCCCCGGGCCACATGGTCGCATGCCTCGGGGCACATGATCGTGCGCCCCGGGCCACATTGTCGTGTGCCCCGGGGCACAGCCAAATACTGTCCACTTCATACATTACCGTGTTGTAATTTCAGATTCTTTCCTTTATAATCTCCTTATCCAGGATGACAACATTCATCCGCTCCACTTCAATCCGCTCCCATACATGTTCCACCACATATGGTTCGCTGGCAAGATACTCGTCAAGCTGTTCACGATTCTCAAACTCCATGACGAGCAGGGAACCTATCATCTTTCCCTCCTCATCAAGTATGCCGCCGGCACAGACGACGTGCCCTTTCATCCGTTCCATGTTTTCAAAATGACGGGGACGGACTTCCATCCTTTTGGGTAGTTTGCCTTTGCCGTCGTAGGCTCTGACTATAAACTGTATCATCTTTCTTTCAATTTTTGAAGGTTATTCAATTGCGTATTTAATTAAGTTGTTGTAGATATAACAATCCATAAAGCGCAAAGAATCAGCGCAATGGCAGAAAGAGCATCTACCAGCCGGCCATATTGAGCAAAGAAGCCTCTGAGATAGCTGCCTGCCAATAGCCAGGCCAAATTGCCGCCAGGACCGGCAAGAGTGAGCCAGGCGGCAACCACCAACAAGTCTGCAAGCCTATTGGAATGAGGCAGGACAAAAGTGCTGAAAGCCGTCAGCTCGAACAACAACATCTTGGCATTGGTCAGCTGAACTATCATGCCGCCCCAGAAGGAACACTCGGAATCACGCCCACTCATCTGTCCGTTCCTCTTGCATATTTTATAGGCAAGATAAACCAAATAGGCAGCACCTGCATACTTCAGATAGGAAACATATTCGCCAATGGCTATGCCCAACAAATGGGTCAATATAGCCATGATGCAGGCCGCTATGCTAAAGCCAGCCAGCAACCCGAGCCACATGCACAAGGACTCCCTTCGACCGTGCCGAAGCGACATGGCGAGGGAATAGATGTTGGCCGGACCTGGCGTATAGCCTATGACCAGTATCTGCAAAAGCAACGTGGGAAGTAGTGAGTAGGGCATATCTATTCTGTTTTCGGTTGCTACATGATTAATGGTTGGGCAATACGGTCGAATTCATCTACCGGGATGGGCCTGAAACTGCTGACAAGAGCTACGACGTCCACTTGCCGGATGAGGGCGTAGGTGCAATCTTCGAGGCGGATGGTGACGTTGCAGAAATCTTCATAGCTCCATCTCTGTTCGAGGATGGTATGACCCTCAGTCAATCTGTCGGAAATCAGGTAATAGGCATGAATGCAGACATGCCAATCCCTGAAACCAACTTTCTCCACATAAAGCTTCTCTCCGTCACGACAGACGATCTCGCTCTTCAGGAGTTTGCCTTTATGCATGATTCTGCGGGGCTTATTTTGCCTCTTAGCGACAACGATGGCAGCAACGACAAAAAATGCTGAAACCGACAAAAACAGGGATATACCATTCATACAAATTTATTCTTTACTGCTTGCCGTATATATTTCGTTATCGTATACCCGCCTTCACTTATGTTTTATTCCTGCTTAAAACAGGTAGCAGACGAAAACTTTCCATCGCCAGGTCTTTCTGACGATCGAGGTGATGGAATGACTGATGGTACGCAGATGGAAATTTTTGCCCATCACAATCAGCAGAACGGCTGAAAGGATGAGCACAATTCCAACGGCAAGACGCAGGGTGAACGATTCGCCAAACACCATCACGCCTATGGCTACCGCCGTCAATGGCTCCAAGGCTCCCATGATGGCTGTAGGCGTGGCTCCCACTTCGTGTACGGCAACGGTCATCAGCACCAGCGAGAGCACCGTCGGCACCAGCCCCAGCCAACAGGCAAAGAACCATGCACGGGGCGACGGCGGCAACATCAGATGCAGGTCGGGCGAGGTAAACGAATAGGCCAGCAAGCACAGCATACATATCAGCAGCACATAGAACGTGAGCTTCAACGACGACATGCGGATGCTCGACTGGTTGACCACCACGATATAAATGGCGTAAGTCAGCGATGAAACCATGACCAGGAGGATGCCTAAGGTGCTGAGTGATACGCCTGCATCGCCCCTGTATAGCAAGCCGATACCAACTAAAGCAAGGATGATGGCTATAACTGTTGAAGCCGTCACCTTCTCACGGAAGCATGTTGCCATGATGACTGCCACCATCACAGGATAGACAAACAGGATGGTGGAGGCAATACCGGCATCCATGAATCGGAAACTCTGATAATAAGTGATGCTTGATGCGGCAAAGAGCAGTCCGAGTGAGCCGAGCGTCTTCATTTCTCCGCTGTTGACTCGGAATGACTTACGCTCTACGAGCAACATGACGGCCAGCATCAGCACCGCCATGGAGAAACGGTAAAAGAGTACGGACGATGTGTTCACGCCTTCCTCATAGAGCGGCAAGGCACCGAACGGGTTCGTGCCATAACACACAGCCGCCAGTATGCCGCAGATGATTCCTTTATGCTTCATTCTCTAACAATCATTACATCACCAAATGTTTCATCGGGTGGCCACCCCACGAGTTGTCGTTCACATAACGGAAACCGACGGAGACGTAAAGAGACTCGCCAGCCGGATTTCCCTTGTCAACCAGCAATCCCACACAGGGCAGCCCCATACGGTCAGCTTTCTCCTTAGTGGCTTTCAGCAGTCGCCGGGCAATGCCTTGACGGCGATAGTCGGGCAGCACGGCCAGCGAGTCGAGATAAAGTTCGCCTGCCTGCGTCTCATCGTCCATTCCAGAATGATCCTTGCCAATGCACGCCTTTGCAGCTTCGACGAAAGCCTGGCGAAGCTCGTGCAGGCGACCGCCATCATAACTGACGGCAATCCCGACCAACCGGTCTCCATCCATGGCCACCAACGTATTACGGTAACTATATTGTGAGTCTTCACGCTCCACGAGCATAGTCATCATCCTCCGGAAGTCCTCCAGCCCATACCCCACTCCACAGAAATGCAGGCAACAATCGTCGGTCATTGCCGTCATAATCAGCCGCGCAATGTCAGGAGATTGTTCTTTCCGTGCATTCTTTATCTCAATCATCATTTGACTTTGTCGAATTCCTCTTCGCTCGGAAGAGCGGATGCAAGCATCACTCCCCTCTCGCTTGTTCATCTTTGGCTTTGCCTCGGTATAGCCCAAGAAAACTTCTAACCTTCTTCCAAGAGTTCCAACCTTTATCATTGAGATAAGTACCAAGTCCGAAAACAACTATGAAAATGATAGCCTGTATTGCATAATCCTCAAAAGGATGCTTTTTCCCAATAGCAATGTCTATCAGGAAATAAATAACGGTGAATGCAATTGCTGGTACTATAGATTTTAGAAAATAATTCTTCATTATAAATTCCGATTTATCAGTTTATATTTCAATCTTTTTAATCAACTTGGCTGGTACACCGCCAACAATCGTGTTCGGCTCTACATCTTTTGTAACCACGGCACCAGCGGCCACTACTGCCCCATCGCCGATGGTCACGCCTGCAAGAACAGTCGCATTGGCTCCTATCCACACGTTCTTACCGATATGGATGGGGGCATACGACATGCTCTGGCGCTTGGCTGGGTCAAGGTCGTGGTTGATGGTGGCCAGCACTACATTATGGCCAATGAGTGCGCCCTCATCGATGGTGATGCCTCCCTGATCCTGGAACTTGCAGCCCATATTGATGAACACGCGTTCGCCAACGACGGTGTTCTTACCGCAATCGGTATGAAACGGCGGGAACATGCCTACCGTCTTGGGCACTTCACGTCCCCAGAGTTGCTCCAGCAAAGTGTGAAGCTCCTCGGGAGTGTGATAACTGCCGTTAATCTCAGCTGTTATCTTCAGAGCCTCCTGCGACAACTGGTGGAACATCATGTGAACATCAGAGCCGCCTATGACAGGCTTCCCCGATGCCATATATTCCCGGAATTCTTGTATAGTCATTGCTTATTTTATACAGTTTATATTGTTTTTCGTAAATTGATAAACGGCTAATGGAATGAAACCCCTTTTGGCCCACACCGGGCTCAAAGGTTCATTCTTTTATGTCCTCACACGATGCCGGACACCTATGGGACCATTAAAGATCGTGGTGGAGAAGGCGGAACTGGGCCATCTCCTCATATTTAGTGCCCGGCCGGCCATAATTGGCATAGGGATAGATGCTGATTCCGCCACGAGGGGTGAATATGCCTGTCACCTCAATATACTTTGGGTCCATCAGGCGGATAAGGTCCTTCATAATCTTATTCACACAATCCTCATGGAAATCGCCATGATTGCGGAAAGAAAAGAGATAGAGCTTCAGGCTCTTGCTCTCGACCATACGCTGATCGGGCAGGTAGCTGATGCGAATCTCGGCAAAATCGGGCTGGCCCGTTATGGGGCACAGACTTGTAAACTCGGGGCAGTTGAAGCGCACCCAATAATCGTTCTCGGGATGTTTGTTTTGAAATGACTCCAGCACTTCGGGAGCATAATCCTGACTGTATTGTGTTTTACGTCCAAGGGCCTGAAGGCCTTCATTTTCTCTGTTCATTATTTTACTATTATATGTGAGTTATGGGGATGTTTGGGGGCAAATGAACAATATGAGGGACTAACTCTTCACTACAACCTTAATCTTAACGATGCGCCGGTCGTCCATCTCCATAACTTCAAAGGTAAGGTTTTCGTATGTTATTTTCTCGTGCAGATCGGGGAAGTCGCCCTTAATTTCAAGCAATAGGCCTGCCAACGTATCGGCATCTCCCTGGACGGGATCAAAGAGTTCGTCGTCCAGCTTCAGTATCTTCGTAAAGTCTGTCAGCAAGGTCTTTCCCTCGAAGACATAGGTATTCTGGTTCAGGCGGGTGAAGGGCTGCTCCTCATCATCATACTCGTCATTTATCTCGCCAACAATCTCCTCTATAATATCCTCCATCGTAACGATACCACTCGTTCCGCCAAACTCATCCACAACAATGGCTATGTGAACCTTGTTGGCCTGGAAATCACGCAGCAGATCGTCAATCATTTTGGTCTCGGGCACGAAGTATGGCGGACGAATAAGGCTCTGCCAACGGAAATTCGACGGTTTTCCCAGGTGTGGCAGCAGGTCCTTGATATAGAGCACCCCCTTGATGTTGTCCTGCGAACCCTGATAGATGGGGATGCGGCTATAGTTATTCTCTACGATGGAACTAAGCACCTGGGGATAGGGCGTAGTGATATCCAGGCTGACAATATCCACACGGCTGGTCATCACCTCGCGAGCCGTCTCACCACCGAACCGTATAATGCCCTGCAACATGCTGCTCTCCTGGGCAATATCCTTTTGGTCTGTCAGTTCCATGGCCTTTTCCAGGTCATCAACGGTTAGGCTTTGAGGCTCGGAATGTACAAAACGCTCGGTGACTACGCGACTGCGGATGAGCACCTGGCTAAGTGGACTCCACAACTTGTTGAGCACGCAAAGTGCAGGAGCCGAGAACCGGCAGAATGCCAGTGAATGCTGTGAACTGTAGATCTTGGGAACAACCTCACCGAAAAGAAGGAGCAGGAAGGTAAGGATGACAGTCATAAACAGGAACTCTATCAAGAGGCTGTTGCCAAAGTGCATGACCTGCAGGAAGAAGTAATCCAGCAATGTAACAATGGCTATGTTAACCAGGTTGTTACTGATGAGGATGGTAGCCAGCAGGCGCTCGCTGTCTTGCCGGAGGCCAAGTATCTTGGCGTCGGAGGCATGACGCTGCTCCTCGACTTCGCTGAGGTCGGTAGGCGACAAGCTGAAAAAGGCTATCTCGCTGGCAGAGACGAAAGCAGAGCAAAAGAGCAAGGCTATGCTAATAAGCAGAGCTATGACGGCACCCGTGCCGGGAGCCGAGAAGGTTATGACCGAAAAGGGTTCCAGAAAGGTTTGGTATAGCGAATACGGGTCCAAGTCTATATAGGATTAGTTAGACATCAAAAGGGTGCCTCAGTGGGCTGTGCCGAAGGCTGCGAAGGCTGAGCACCTTGCGGTTGAGGCTGTGACACTGTTTTCGGAGTAAGCATCTCCATTGCATCAGCCCAGACCTCGGTGACGTAGCGTTTCACACCGTTGCGGTCATCGTAGCTGCGGGTATGTATCTTGCCCTCGATATATAGTTTGTCACCCTTGTGGACATACTTCTCCACAGTCTCGGCCAGGCCACGCCACAACACTACATTGTGCCACTCGGTACGGTCGGGCACTTCTGCCCCACTCTGCAGCTTGTAACCACGCTCGGTTGTCGCAAGGGTCACGCTAGCTACGCAGACGCCCTGATCCATATATCTTATATCGGGCTCCTTCCCGACATTGCCTATAAGCATTACTTTATTCATATTCTTTTATGTATTTGCCGGGCAAAGTTACTACTTTTTATATTGTGCGCCAAATATTCAACGGGATATTTTTCTGATTATGCGAACAAGTAGTTGTGGCATGGCATAATCCTGCAGGTTCTGTAATGGAACCCACAACCCATCGGGCACGGTTTCTGCATACGACGAAGAGCGAATTGCATAACACTGGGCGTGCAGCAACTGATGGGTAAGCTGATGGGTAAGACCGTCAACCAAAAGCTCAGCATCGCAACCGGGAAACCGCAAGGCCATGTCCTGCAAAGAAAGGGGTGACGGGGTTTCGATGAGTGGCAGCTGATACAGTCCCTGCCAAATGTCACCCGCCCCGCGGCGCTGGATGAAGAGCCTGCCGTCGGGCGAACTTATGTACAAATATGTAAAGTAGCGGTCGATTACCCGCTGTCGCCTTGACTTGCGGGGCAAGCTATCCACAAGATTTGCAGCCAGGGCCTGGCATGAGTCGGCCAACGGACAGTCCTGACAACGGGGTGAACGGGGTGTGCACTGCAATGCCCCGAAATCCATGATAGCCTGATTATAGAGAGCCGGACGACGACGGTCCAACAGTTCGTCGGCTAGCAAACGGAACTCCTTGTGGCCTGCAGATGTATCAATTGGCGTCTGTAGCCCGAAATAGCGGGCCAGTACGCGATAGACATTACCATCGAGCACGGCATACGGAAGTCCGAAGGCTATGCTGGCAATGGCAGCGGCTGTATAGTCGCCCACCCCCTTCAGCCGGCGTATGGAGTCATAATCGTCAGGGAAAGCACCGGCCTGGGCTATCTGCTTTGCCGCAGCATGCAGGTTACGTGCCCTGCTATAGTAGCCCAGCCCCTGCCAGAGCAACATCACCTCGTCCTCGCTGGCATCCGCCAGACTCTGTGCATCGGGGAAACGGCTAACAAAGCGGTTGTAGTAGGCCAAGCCCTGGGCAACCTGGGTCTGCTGCAGGATGACTTCCGAAAGCCAGATGCAATAGGGGTCGCTCGTCTGGCGCCATGGCAGCTGCCTACCGTGGCTGGCATACCAGGTTTCCAGTGTATAGGCAAAAATATCGTTCATCAGGCTATTTCTGGTTCAAACTGGTTGCAAACTTATAAAAAAAAGCGCAGATTAACGGGCAAAACAAGCTTTACTTTGCATTTAAGTATAAAAAAACGTCCGATTTCTTTTCATTTTGCGTGGAAAATTGTACCTTTGCGCTTCGAAATCGGAAATAGATATAGTACTAACCCATAAATTACAAACAATTATGCCAAACGGAAAGAAGCATAAGAGACATAAGATGTCTACTCACAAGCGTAAGAAAAGACTGAGAAAGAACAGACATAAGAGCAAGTAAAGCAGGCTCTCCGTTTCTCAGCTTAAAAGAAAGACTGCTCGGTGACGTTGGCTTGAGTGGCCCGTTACCGAGTTTTTTATGTAACCCGACGGAAAGACATTATGACAAGCGAAGTCTTTATTGACGTACAGCCCCAAAAGATTGCGATAGCTCTCACCGAGGACAAGCGGCTCGTGGAATACCAGGAAGAGCAGCAGAGCGCATCGTTTTCAGTGGGCAACGTGTACGTGGCCAGGGTGAGAAAACTCATGCCGGGCCTGAACGCGTGTTTCGTGAATGTGGGACACGAGCGTGATGCCTTTCTTCACTATTTAGACCTGGGGATTCATTACAACTCCTTTGCCAAATACCTCAAGCAGGTAATGAGCGACAAGAAGAACTTCTATTCCCCAAACAAAGCTTCCATCCAGCCAGCCCTGGGAAAGGACGGAAGCGTACAAGACATACTCAAGCAGGGACAGGAAATACTCGTGCAGATTGTGAAGGAGCCCATCAGCACCAAGGGTCCCCGTCTGTCGTGCGAGATATCGTTTCCCGGCCGCTACCTCGTCTTGATGCCTTTTGAAGACGGTGTATCCGTCTCATCCAAGATCAAGAGTTCCGAGGAGCGGGCCCGCCTGAAGCAGGTCATTCAGAGTATCAAGCCCAAGAACTGCGGCATTATCGTGCGCACGGTTGCCGAGGGCAAGAGAGTGGCCGAGCTTGACCAGGAGATGAAGATCCTGTTCAAGCGATGGGAAGAAACGATGCAACGCGTCCAGAAGGCCAAAGACATGCCAACCCTCGTCTATGAGGAGACGAGCCGCACTGTGGGCATGCTGCGCGACCTGTTCAACCCGAGCTATGAGAACATCTACGTCAACCGCGAGGACGTTTACCAGGAGGTGCGCGACTACGTGTCCATCATTGCTCCAGACCGCGTGGAGGTTGTCAAACAGTACAAGGGAAAGCTACCCATCTTCGACAACTTCGACATTACGCGGCAGATAAAGAGCGAATTCGGAAAGACCGTTTCATACAAACACGGTGCCTACCTCATCATCGAACACACCGAGGCACTGCACGTAGTTGATGTCAACAGCGGAAACCGCGCCAAGAACAAGGACGGACAGGAGGCCAATGCACTGGAGGTCAACCTGGGAGCGGCCGATGAACTGGCCAGGCAGCTGAGGCTGCGCGATATGGGCGGAATCATCGTGGTCGATTTCATTGACATGAAACTGGCCGAGGACCGCCAGAAGCTCTACGAACACATGTGCGAGAACATGAAGCGCGACCGTGCACGCCACAACATCCTGCCGCTGTCTAAGTTCGGGCTGATGCAGATTACCCGCCAAAGGGTAAGGCCTGTCATGGACGTACAGGTTGAGGAGACCTGCCCCACATGCCATGGAAAGGGTACAATAAAGAGCAGTTTCCTCTTCGACAAAGTGCTTGAGGGCAAAATCAAGTTCCTCATCCTGAAACTCGGCATCAAGCGCTTCACCCTCCATGTTCACCCCTATGTTGCGGCCTACCTCAACCAGGGCATTATCTCAATCAAACGCCGCTGGCAGATGCGCTACGGACTCGGTGTACGCGTATTACCCAGCCAGAAACTGGCCTTCCTGCAATACGAGTTCTACGACCAGAACGGACAGGAAATCGACATGAAGGAGGAGATTGAAATCAGATAATCTGCCTCCCTCCCCCCTTACTCCCCACCCCATTCTATCCTGACGGCGGGGATAACATAGTGAAGAAAAGGTAACCTTATTTAACAGAAATGCGCCCCGGTCTCTTAAGCAGGCCGGGGCGCAACTGTATCGGTACGTCTTTTTCGGAATTGAAGACCGCTCCCAGGAATGACTGGGAAGCGGAGAGCGCTCAGCTAAGCCTTTGACTCGGGAAGATCCAGGGCAAGGCAGAGTTCATCAAGCTGCTTCTGGTCGAGGGCTCCAGGTGCATCAAGCATGACGTCGCGACCACTGTTGTTCTTCGGGAAGGCTATACAGTCGCGAATGCTGTCGAGCCCGGCAAAGAGGCTTACCCAGCGGTCCAGACCGTAGGCCAGGCCACCATGAGGAGGTGCACCATAGCGGAAGGCGTTCATCAGGAAGCCAAACTGCTGCTGTGCCTTCTCGGGCGTGAAGCCGAGGATCTGGAACATCTTGGCCTGGAGGTCCTGGTCATGTATTCGGATTGAGCCACCGCCCACCTCAACACCGTTGCATACCATGTCGTAGGCATCTGCACGCACGGCTGCGGGATCTGTATCAAGCAGTGGGATATCCTCCTCCTTGGGGTGAGTAAAGGGATGGTGCATTGCCATGAGGCGGCCCTCCTCCTCGCTCCACTCGAACATGGGAAAGTCCACAACCCAGAGGAGAGAGAACTTGTTCTTGTCGCGCAGGCCCATACGCGTGCCCATCTCAAGGCGCAATTCGCAGAGCTGCTTACGTACTCGCATTGCATCGTCACCCGAAAGGATGAGGATAAGGTCACCCGGCTGGGCATTCATCTTCTGGGCAACAGCCTGCATCACATCGCCACTGTAGAACTTATCCACACTGGACTTCACTGAGCCGTCAGCCTGTACTCGTGCATAGACGAGTCCCTTGGCTCCTATCTGAGGACGACGCACAAAGTCGGTAAGCTGGTCAAGCTGCTTGCGTGTATATTCAGCCTGGCCCGTAGCGCAGATACCGGCTATGAAGGCTGCATTGTCAAATACGGCAAAGCCCTCGGGGAAGAGGCTTGGCTGGTCCTTGCTCTTCAGCTCAACAAACTGCATGCCAAAGCGGGTATCGGGCTTGTCGGAGCCGTAAAGGCGCATGGCATCGTCCCAGCTCATACGGGGGAAGGGCTCGGTGAGCTCTACGCCGCGCAACTCACGGAAAAGATGCTTGGCCATGCCCTCAAAGAGCTGCAGGATATCCTCCTGATACACAAATGACATCTCACAGTCAATCTGTGTAAACTCGGGCTGGCGGTCAGCTCTCAGGTCCTCGTCGCGGAAACACTTCACAATCTGGAAGTAGCGGTCCATTCCCGCAACCATCAGCAACTGCTTCAGGGTCTGAGGACTCTGCGGCAATGCATAAAACTGGCCGGGGTTCATACGGCTGGGCACTACAAAGTCACGTGCACCTTCCGGGGTGGAACCAATCAGCATAGGCGTCTCAATCTCCAGGAAACCCTTCGAGTCGAGGTAGCGGCGAACCTCCATCGTCATGCGGTGACGCAACTCAAGGTTCTTCCTCACACACGGGCGTCGAAGGTCAAGATAGCGATACTTCATGCGCAGGTCGTCGCCACCGTCACTCTCCTCCTCAATGGTAAAGGGCGGAGTCTGACTCTCGTTGAGGATATTAAGCTCGCTCACCAGGATTTCAATATCTCCGGTGGGCAGGTTCTTGTTCTTGCTGTAACGCTCGGCTACCTTGCCTGTTGCCTGCAGCACATATTCACGACCGAGACGCCCGGCTGCCTTCCTCAGTTCCTCGGAGGCATCCTCGGTAAACGCAAGCTGCGTAATGCCATAGCGGTCGCGCAGGTCCACAAAGGTAAGTGCGCCCAAATTGTGTACACTCTGTACCCATCCGGCCAGAGTCACTTCCTGTCCAACATCGGAGAGCCGCAGCTCTCCACACGTCTTTGTCCTATACATATTTATATATTTTATATTTATTTTTAATTAATGATACCTATCTACTTGCCTGGCACATACTAAATGCAAAATGAGGGTGAACCTTTGTGTAAGTCCATCCTCATTTCCTCTTACCTGTACGCCCTCAGGGGCTCGAACCCTGGACCCATTGATTAAGAGTCAATTGCTCTACCAACTGAGCTAAGGACGCATCACAAAACTATTTTATCAACCTCTTGTACGCCCTCAGGGGCTCGAACCCTGGACCCATTGATTAAGAGTCAATTGCTCTACCAACTGAGCTAAGGACGCATCGTTTCCGATTTTGCGAGTGCAAAGGTATGGACTTTTAATGAAACTGCCAAATCTTTGGCGGGATTTTTTTTACATTGGTGTCAATTCATATATTTCCGAGGGAACTTTGCGCTTTAAAATGTCCAGTTTGAAGTCCACCCCGGGGATAATTCCGTATCCACGAAGTACTCCTTCCACCGTTTTACGCGCCAACTCGGGATGGTTATTCTCTTCACTGAGATGACAGAGCCATACATGCTTTAGCTTCACAGTGGCATGCTCTGCGATAAGACGGGCTGCTTCCTTGTTGCACATGTGCCCGCGGTCACCCTTTATCCGCCCCTTCAGGTAGGCCGGATAATTACCCATCATCAACATATTCTCATCATGATTGGCCTCCAGTACGAGGTAGTCTGCCTGGGCCACTTCCTCCTCTATCTTGGGCGTAGGATGACCAATGTCTGTAATCAGGCAGAAGGTGATGCCTCCACTCTCCAGCCTGTAGCCCACGCAGTCGCTACTATCATGGGGCACGTCGAAGGGCGTTATCACAAAGTCGCCAATTTGTATGGGAGCATCTTTCTGAATATACCTGATGTGGTCGGAGGTAAGCTTGTTGGTCACACAATAGTTGCGGTTGATTCCCTGGTGCACGGGTTCGGTGGCATATATTAGCCTGCCGTATTCATTTGCCATGTGTCCCACAGACTTAATGTGATCTGCATGATCGTGTGTAATGAATACAGCATCCAGTTTGTCTGCTTCAATGTCAAGATCCTTGAAAATTCTTTTCAAGCTCCGTATCGGTATTCCAGCATCAATCAGTATATTCGTCTTTTCTGAACTCAGATAGTAAGCGTTTCCGCTACTTCCCGAGCCCAATGAAATGAATTTTATCATCTTTTTTTGCTAT
Organism: uncultured Prevotellaceae bacterium; assembly: GCA_946407895.1. Lineage (GTDB taxonomy): Bacteria > Bacteroidota > Bacteroidia > Bacteroidales > Bacteroidaceae > Physcousia. The sequence goes on along the minus strand of CAMJQA010000002.1, from coordinate 17,057 downwards.
TTCTGTGCAAAAATACACCAATATTAGCAAAAAGACAAATTTTTCCTTACTTTTGTATCCGAAAGTTAAAAATGAGACATGAAAATTAAGTATCAAGCACTGATTATGGCTACATTACTGAGTCTTATTTCGTGTACGCCACGAAATAATGAGTCACATGCAGCCTCCAAGGTAGCAATGTCATTCTTAGAGTCCTTCTACACATATAATTTCGACAAGGCGGCTGAGTTCTGCACCTCGTCCGGGACCAAAGTGATTAGCTGGTATGCCTCCAACCTGACAGAAGACGAATTGTCGCTTGTAACCAATAGACCGGAAATAGAATTGGGTGAGACTGAAGTGCAAGACACAATTGGCATTGCCTGTTTCAGCGCCAACCACGTACTTGTAACCACGTCGCTGGAGGAGCAGGCACGTATTGGCACCGCATCAGGACGTGTGTTGCTTGTCAAGAAAAATGGTGACTGGATGGTGAACGGATTAGAATGGTAAGCCCACGGCAAAGTGCCAGCTACTATCACGACCAAAGTTCGGGTGGACGATGGGGAAATGCCTGCGCGAATCGGTATATGAGGGGTGCACCGCTTTCATACCCAAGTCTAAGCGCAAGATAAAGTAATTGAAATTCAGGCGGACACCCAGTCCGTAGGCCAATGCTATCTGCCGCCAGAACTCGTCGAAGCGGAACTGACCGCCTGGCTGGTCGGGATAGTTTCGGATAGTCCATATATTACCGGCATCTATGAAGGCTGCTGCATCAAGCTTCCAGAACAGATGAGTGCGGTACTCCAGATTCATGTCAAGCTTCATGTCACCCGTCTGGTTGATGAAGTCTATGCGTCCGTCATTACCCTTGAACGTACCCGGTCCAAGTTCCCTCACGCTCCATCCTCTCACACTATTGGCACCTCCGCTGAAGTATCGCTTCTCATACGGCAGGATACTGCTGTTACCATAGGGATAGGCAATGCCAAAGCCCAGGTGAAGGGCCAGTGAATTACGGTCGTCAAAGCGGAAACTCTTTGAGAAGTCAAAATCTGCCTTTGCATATTGGGCGTAGGCGATATTGAGAAGTGTGTACTGGTCCAGACTGTTCCGGCTTGTGCCAAAAAGGTTACAGAGGCCATAAAGCAAATTGCCCGATGTCTCTATGCCGGTACGGATGGTGTATGCATTTGTTCCGTAGTTAGAGTTGGCCCCATTGAGAACCTGAGAGCTGTATGTGAACGTATAGCCCCACTTCATGATAAAAAGATTCTCATAGTTGTAGCGCAGGATGGCGTTCCGGCTTGCGGGGTCGTCCAAGTACCTGCTGCGAAACGTCTCGCTTATCCATGGCATGAAGACGTAGTTCAGGTCGAGCAAGTCAACACGGTGTTGCCGTCTGCGTCCTGCCTGGCCCCATTTATAGCGCCATGCAGCAGTTACTACGCGCCGGTGAAACTCAGGTCTGTTCTGCGAGTCAAACATGAGATTAACTTCGCTGGTAGCTTTGGCAATATGTCGAAAGCGACGGGAGAGGAAGGGGAACTTGAAGTCTGGGAATACAAGCCCTACCTCGGCACTATATTCGATATAGTCCTGATCCTGGTACCCGCTGAGTCCGTCAATGGCCTCGTATGCACCACGTAGTTTTATGTTCAGGAGCTCGGAACCACGAAATATATTACGATTCTGATATGTAGAGGCAACGGCTGCACCGAAGTCGCCTGCCGAGTTAGTTCCCTCCAGCTCTATATTGAACGAGTTGCGCCTGCTGGGCAACAGCGTTATGTGGGTATCAAGGTGCGTACTGTCCTGCCCTACTTCATCAAAATGTACGTTCACGCTCTGCACCGCCCCTAATCTCATAAGCCGTTCATACGTGTCATGCACGTCAGCCTCGCTATAGAGGTTTCCTGGATGCAGGTCGGTTGCATTCTGCACCACACTGGGGCGCACGAAGGGCTTGCTGCCGGAAACGGCATTCCTCCCTGGCTCATAGTGATAGCTTACATTGCCAATGGTATATACACGGTGAGGGGCTGGTGTCAGCTGCGTACTACTGCGAAACGGCTGTAGAATCATCTTTACGTCAACAAGCCGGTTCCCGACGGTGGTATCTGCCTCAAAGCGTACAAAATCTTTGGTGAACTTAAAATAGCCGTGCCTGGTTAGGTAGTTGCTAAGGCGGCTTCGCTCAGCATCCAGGATGTTAAGGTCGAAATTCATACCCGTCATCATGCTGGGCGTGAAGCCATCTTCCTCGCTATTCATCAAAGCCGATATGCCAGCGTCCTGTATGTCGCTGCTGAAGTTTCTTACAGTATATCGGTCATGCGGATGAATGAGGTAACGCAACCGCATCTTGCGCTTACGCTGAATAGAGTCCAACTCAACGTCGGCAGCAAGGTAACCCATATTCTGAACGGCAAGCCGTATATTCTGCTGCGTCTTCTCAGCCAAAATGCGATCATAGATGACGGGGGCCTCACCCAACCGACGTACGAAACGGTTTATGCGGCGTGTGCTGTCGCGGCCTGAGAGTGAGTATATTCCCATAGGCACTTTCAGCAGGGAGAACCATTTGCTGTTGGGATGCTGCCGGACATAGCCCTGCAACGGCTCGGTCTTCAGCCGCGAGTCATCGCTCTGAATGCTTACCTTATCCAGGATATAATGGTCCTCAGGCACAAAGCGATTCACGCTGCATGAAACCAATTGCATGGCTATAAGCAGCAAAAAAAGCGGTTTTATGGACCTAAGGAGACAATTCATAACGCAAAGGTAACTCTATTTCAGGAAAAATGCGTATTTTTGTAACGAAAAAAAATGAGATTATGCTGAGTAAGAACAAAATTAAGCTAATTAAATCGCTTGAAAGACGTAAGTTCAGGGACGAAGCCGGTTTGTTCGTAGCCGAGGGACCAAAAATCGTCACCGACTTAATGGCTGCTTTGCATCCCGTCTATATCGCTGCGCAGGCTGAGGTGGCCGACATGTACGGACATGAGTTTTTCTCGCAGGCAGACGAGTTCGACATCGTGTCGGACCAGGAACTGCAGAGGGCCAGCTTCCTGCGCACCCCTCAGGGCGTGGTAGCGCTGTTCCCCATCCCCGACCGCCATTGGATGGCACCTCCGCATGGGTTATGCCTGGCGCTCGATGATGTGCAGGATCCGGGTAACCTTGGAACGATCATCCGCACAGCAGACTGGTTCGGGGTTGAACACGTGGTTTGTTCATTCGGCACGGCAGACGTCTATGCTCCGAAGGCTGTCCAAGCCACGATGGGGGCACTGGCACGCGTCAGGGTCAGCTATGCCGACCTTGGCGAAGTTCTCGGGTCAGCCCGAGTGCCTGTCTATGGCACCTTCCTTGACGGCGTAAGCCTCTATCGCCAGACGCTTGGTACGGATGGCTTCATCGTCATGGGTAATGAGGGCAAGGGCATATCGTCACAGGTAGAAGAGTTGGTGTCTCACCGTCTGTTCATCCCGAACTACCCTGCCGACAGGCCTACAAGCGAGAGCCTAAATGTGGCCGTGGCCACCAGCATCATCCTTTCGGAGTTTCGCAGAAGAGAGCAGCAGGCCCAAGAAGGTGAGTAGCCCATTGAGCATAAGCAACTCGTAACCGAAACGGTAGGAGGTGAAGCGCGTCACTGCCTGGTCGGCAGCAAAGCATATCAGGGGCGAAAGAACACAGATGACTGGCACCCACCGCTCGCACGGGCTTCGCTTCGTCAGCAGACCGAAGGCAAAGAGCCCAAGCAAGGGACCATACGTGTAGCCACACATTATATATACGGCATCGATGACACTGGTGGAGTTCAAGGCCTTCACTATCATTATCAGGAGGAAGATTACAACGCCCACAAGCGGGTGAACCAGACGTCGCAGACGCTCGTCTCCCGGCCGTTTCATGATATCTACGCAGAAGCTCGTCGTCAGACTCGTCATGGCTGAGTCGGCACTGCTAAAAGCCGCAGCAACAATACCCAGGACGAACAGCAGAAGGGCTATCGAGCCAAGGGAGCCACCCGAACAGAGCGTGGGCAGCAAGGCATCGCCAGCCGCAGGAGCCGTTATGTGCATGACGTCACAGAAGTGATAGAGAAGAACACCAAGACAAAGGAACATCAGGTTTACCGGAAGGTAGAGCAAACCGTTTACGGTCATATTCAACTGGCTCTGGCGCAGTGTACGGCAAGTCAGGTTCTTCTGCATCATATCCTGGTCCAGCCCTGTCATCACGATAGGTATGAAAATGCCGCTCAGGAACTGCTTCCAGAAATACTGGCGACTGCCGGGGTCTGCCGTCTCAAACACCTTACTCAGGGGGCTTTGCCTGATGGCATTGACCGCTCCGGCCACATCAAGACCAAGGGTCAGACAAACCTGCCTGATGATAAGTAAAAGTGCACTGAGCAGCACTATGGTCTGCAAGCAGTCGCTCCATACGATGGTGCGTATGCCACTTTGCCGCGTATAGAGCCAGATGAGAAAGATGATAAGTGAAACCGAAACGGGGAATGGCAGGCCATAACTATCCAGCAGTACACCCTGCAGGATGAAGCATACGAGGTACAGACGTATGCTGGCCCCCGCCAGCTTACTCAGCAGGAAGAAAGCAGCCCCGGTCATGCGGCTTGTACCGCCAAAGCGCTCTTGCAGATAGCTGTATATGCTTGTCAGGTTAAGTCGGTAATACACAGGAAGCAGCACAGCGGCCACCACAATATAGCCAAGTACAAATCCCATGCACGTCTGTAGGTACGTCATCTGCATCGAACGCACCATACCGGGCACGCTGACAAAGGTGACACCACTTATGCTGGCACCTATCATACCGAAGGCCACGGCCCACCAAGGCGACTGCCTGTTACCCCGGTAGAAAGCGTCATTGTCCTTTGCACGCCGTCCAATCAGGCGAGAAAGTAGCAACAGCAGGACTATATATCCCGCTGTTGCCAGTAGTATAAGATGCTCCATCGCGCTTAGTCTGCTTCAACGATGGGGAATCCTTCTTCATCCTCATCCTTCACGTTTGCCTCTGCAGCATAGTTGCTGTAGTAGTTTTCGTCGTTTGCCACGTCGTCCGTTTCATCCTCATCTTCTTCGTCCATATCGGGGTCCTCTTCAGGTGCCTCACGCGGCAATTCATTCCCATCCTCATCAAACATGGGCGACAACAATTCATAATGCAATTTCTCAATGGGATCCTTCTTCTTGGCAAAGATAGCCTCAATCCATGTGCCGCGGGCTAATTCGAGCACATCATAGCCCTGGGCAACCTTTCTCTCCAGTGTGCCTCCGGGAAGGTGTATGCGATTAGCGGGCAATTGGGTCGTGCTGATGTCAAATCCACTCTCTATGATGTCCTTGATAGAAAGCGAGATGCTATCCCAGCCCCCACCGAAATTCCGGTCGATGAGTTCAAGCAGTGTGGGTGCGGTAATATGGCGGATGTTCTCATAGGTAAGGTCGGTCAGCTTACGTATCAGACGACGACGTATAGCTATGGTACCGCGGCCGGGACGGCAGTGGGAGAAGTGGGCCCAGTCACCATTATCATAGAGTGCTTTATCGCGCGCATTTCCTTCGTCGTAATGAACCAGGTCAAAAGCCGTGCGTATGATATTGAGCAACTTCTCCTCGGTCTGGCTAAAGTCAGTCTCCTTGCGCTCATTCTCCCACAGCTCAGCTATCATGAACTCGTTCAGGTTCCATATGTTAAAGCTATTTATGTCAAGCACACTCTCAACCTCATATACATTGGCAGGACGATCTTCACGGGGCCGGGGCTCACGAAGCACCTTCGGTTCCTCGGGCTTGCGCGACTTAGCCTTCACGGCCTCCATCTCATCAAATACCTCTTCGGGCAAGTTTTCCAGGTCTTCAGCACTGGGCTCCTGCTTATCCAGATCCAGTGATACGTCCTCAGAAGCCTCCTTGGATGACAATCCGTCTTTTGCCTTCTTGGCACTGGGTTTACGTCCCCCCTTCTTCTTGGGAACAGTCACAGCCTCCACTGCAGCAGTATTTTCTACTTCTGGCTCGTCAGGGTTAGATGTTTCAGATGGCAAGTCCTCTACCGAAGGTGAATCAGGCTCTTTACTAATGAAATCCTCCAAATCTACCTTTGCAGCCCTCTTCGTCCGTGGCTTACGTACAGTCTTCTTTGCTTCTTCAACGGGAATGTTTGCATCGATATTCGATTCATCCACAACGGGAACAGGCTTCTTAGCGATACCGGAAACAGGGTCTTCCTTAGCACGTACAATTGGTTGGAATGTACCTGAGTAAGCCTCTTCCATAATATAGTCTTCCACAATGACCTTATTGCCCTTCCTTGGAGCCGTCAACCGTGCAGACCTTTTCTTCGGGGCTTCCTTTTGTACTTCCTCTACAGCTTCTACAGCCTTAGGCTCTTCAACGGGCACTTGATTGGCATCTGCCTTAGCAGTCTTCTTCTTCGACTTTTTGGGTGCTGCTTCAGGTTCTGCTGCAGGTTGAGCCACTACTTCAGGTGCAGCCTCAACGGGAGCGGCTTCCGGTTTGGCATCTGCCTTTGCAGTCTTCTTCTTCGTCTTTTTGGGCGCTGCTGCTGGTTCAGCTGCTGGTTCAGCTACTGGTTCAGCTACTGGTTGAGCCACTACTTCAGGTGCTGCCACAACGGGAGCGGGTGCCGGTTTGGCATCTGCCTTTGCAGTCTTTTTCTTCGTCTTTTTGGGCTCTGCTGCTGGTTCTGCTGCTGGTTCAGCTACTGGTTCAGCTACTGGTTGAGCCACTACTTCAGGTGCAGCCTCAACGGGAGCGGCTGCCGGTTTGACATCTGCCTTTGCAGTCTTTTTCTTGGTCTTTTTGGGTTCAGCTGCAGGTTCAGCTACAGATTGAACTTCCACATCAGGTACAGCCTCTTTTGGAGGAATAGTCTTTTTTTTCGCCGCAGCCTTTGGTTTAGGCTCAACAGCTTTGGGCATTTCTTCAACAGCCGTTGCAGTAACTTTCTTCGACTTAACCGTCTTCTTTGTTTCTGCAACAGGCTCGGTCTTGACAGTAGATTCAGGCTCCGCCTTTTTACTCGACTTGGCCTTAGCCTTCGGTTCAACCGCTGGCTGGTCATCCTTTGCCGACTTGGTAGCTGTCTTGCGGGCTACAACTTTTTTCTTAGGCTCCTCAGCTGTGGATTCAGCCTTAGGGGCGGTTTTCTTTGGATTGGATTTCTTCTGTACCATATACTATTATAAATGAAGCAATTATTCCTATTTTCTCATTTCCGGCGGCAAATATACAAATAAAATCAATACACCGATGTTAAAAAAGTTTAAATCTTCTGTCTCCACACGAAAAAAATGCAGTGAGACGCTCAAAAACCCGCTATTACGCCCCAATATTATTATAGAAAAGGGGGATAGTGCTATATTTTGAAGCACCATCCCCTTTTAATACTGGGTTTACCCTACCCCACTCACATTTTTGAAAAGAGAAGGGGGTGAAGGGGTATGTTGGTTGCAGTGTATTATTGTGGACTCGTCATGCCCACAACCAGTTTGTTTCCGCTACTGAATATGCGGCGTGCCAGCTTCTGCAGGTCGGCAATGGTGACGCGCTCCACTTCCCGTTCGTAGGCCGTTACGTTGTCCTCGCCGTAGCGGGTGCGGGCTTGTAGTTCGTTCATCCAGTAATCGTTTTTCTTGAGGTCTTCGCTGTGCGAACGCAGCATGTACTGACGTATCTTCTGCAGATTGTCCTCGCTGGGGCCTTCGTCGCAGATTCGCTTTATGCCCTGCTCGATCACCTCCATCATACGGTCGCGCTTATCAGGAGCAGTAGGCAGCACAATCTGCATGATACCCTGCTGCTCGGGATAGTCTCTCAGGGATGCCGAGACGCCTACGCTATAGGCTCCGCCCTCGTCTTCGCGGACGGTTTCGGTATAGAGCATCTGCATAGCCTGTTCGAGCATGGAGAGCTGTATGCTGGTGCGCAGGTTGTCCTTCATTTTCTGATGATAGAGGAAAAGAGTCAGACTGTTCGGTGTGTCCTGCTCCTTCTCGAAGAGGCAGGTGTACTGGCCTCGCCTCATTCGCGACGATATGTTGCGGTACTTCTCGTGTCCCTTCTGCGTGGGCAGGGCACCCAGGTACTTGCAGAGCATCGGGCGCAGGGTATCCACATCTACGTCGCCCACGAAGTAGAACTCGAAGTCGGCTGCGTTGGCAAAGCGCTGCTTGTAGATATCGAGGATGCGGTCGTAGTCCAGTTTATCGACATCCTCCATTCGCATACGCTTGTGACGTACATCATTACCATACACCACACTGGCAATACTGTCCTGCAGGGCTGTCTGCGGGTTCATATCCATGTTCTTCAGCTGGTCTTTAAGACGGGCCAAAGTGCTCTGGTAGGTCTCGTCATCGCGATGCGGAGCGGTAAAGCAGAGGTAGGTGAGCTGCATCATAGTCTCCAGGTCCTTCTTCACGCAACTGCCAGACAGTCCCTCTGTACGGTCGAACAGAGTGGGATTCACACTGGCCTGGATGCCAGCCAGCCTCTTTTGAAGCTGCGAAGCTGTAAAGCTGCCCCAACCGCCCAGGCTAACCATAGGCGCATTGTCAACGAGCAGATATTCATCGTCGGGGTACAGACTGCTGCCGCCCCAGCTGCTAGCTTTCATACTGATCTGATTGGGGGCATAGTCGGTCTTCAGGACATGCACGCGAATGCCGTTGCTCAGAGTAATGAGCTGTGAGCCATAGACGTCTGCACTCTCCTTCTTCACCGTGACGTCAGAGGTGAGCTCCGGAACCAGCGGGTCGTTGTTAACCTCCTCTTTCAGGCCCTCAATCTGCTCTTCGTCAACAGCTTTCAGGGCTTTCATAATCTGCTCCTCGGTGGGATACTCAATACCTTCCTTGTCGGGCAGGAAGAGGGCGATGGCCCGGTTCGTAGGAGGCAGCTGTGCAATGGTCTGGTTTATCATCTGCAGGGGCAGCTGGGGAACCAGCTTCTTCATGGTCTCATGCTCGTATTCAATACCTGGGGCTGGTTCGCCATCCAGGAAGTGACGCACATATTCCTGCACATAGCTGGTATTCTCTATCTTGTTGCGGCGCTCGTAGGCAGCATCCAGCTGGGAAAGGTACTCCTGCTTGAAACGGTCATACTCGCCCTCGGTAAAGCCGAATCGCGAGGCACGCAGCAGTTCGCGATACATAGCGGCTATGCCCTCCAGATAGCGTCCGTCCTTCATGATGACCGTGGCGTCGTAAGCATCCTTGGTCTTGGCCACAAGGTATTCGCCGTATGAGAGGTAGGCATTCAGGAAGGGAGCATCTGCCTGACGCACGATATCCTGAATACGCTCGGCCATCATACTGGAAACAGCCTCCATCACGTAGTTCGTCATCAGGCCAGCCATCGTGCCACGCATCTGGCGTGCCAGGGGCTCTGTCTTAAAGAACAGCATAGCATAGGATGCTGGTTGTTCCTTGTCTTTCTGAACAGACACAAGGGGTTCTACGTTATCCTCTACGGGGAAATACTCGCGTTCGGGTGCTTCGGGCGAGGGAGCCGGTATGTCGGCAAATACCGTCTTTATCTTCTGCTCCATCTGGTCAACGTCCACATCACCCACGATGACGATAGCCTGCAGGTCGGGGCGATACCAACGGCGATAGTATGCACGCAGGTCTTCGTAGGGGAAGTTCATGACGATGTCCATCGTACCGATAGGCATACGGTCTGCGTACTTGCTGCCCCGGTATAGTTCATGGAAGGCGGCTTCCTGCATACGCATCATCGCACTGCGGCGCATGCGCCATTCCTCGTTGATGACGCCACGCTCCTTGTCTATCTCCTTGTCCTCGAGCAGCAGGTCGTGGCTCCAATCGTGCAGGATGAGCAGGCAGGAGTCTAGTGCGCCGGGCATCTCTACATTCACGTTATTTACATTGTACACCGTCTCGTCAAACGATGTGTATGCGTTCAGGTTCTCACCAAACTTCACACCGATACGCTCAAGATACTGCTTCAAGGCATCACCTGGAAAGTGTGTGGTACCGTTGAAGCACATGTGCTCCAGGAAGTGGGCCAGTCCGCGCTGGTTCTCCTCTTCCTGCATTGAGCCCACACGCTGGGCAATGTAGAAGTCTGCACGTTTCTCGGGCCACTCGTTGTGCCGGATGTAATAGGTCAGCCCGTTGGACAATGTCCCCCTGCGGACTGCGGGATCCAGCGGAACTAAGGGCATCTGCATCTCTTGAGCAGACGCACTCACCACAATAATAAAGGTGAGTAAAGAATAGATAATACGTTTCATATCGTTCTGTTTTATAACTTCGTTTACCTCAGCCTCCATTTCCCGTCGCGGAACAACAGGGGGAGGCTCACCTGCTCACACAGGCTGTCTGCAAATACAATATCCAGATATACACGGGCAGAGGAATCTGCCTCCATCAAAGTATCGTTCGTTGCCGTTGCGCTCAGAATGCCCCCCCGGGCGGACTGTTGCTGTGCCATGAACTGTCCTGCCAGGTCAACCAGTTGCGAACGGTAGGCTGTAGGCAGGCTGTCAGCTCCATTATGAGCCATGACATATTCATCGTACCGTCCTGAAATGAGACTGGCATAGAAACGTTCAGCAGCCTCCCGTGCACTGGCATGCGAAAAATGGTCTCCCTGCCTACGGCAACCGACAGACATCATCATCACCAGCAGCAAGCCACACAGCGGAAAACGACTCAGGTGGTTCATTTCTGGCGGATGAAGATGTTTATGGGGCAACCCTGAAAGTCCCACCGCTCGCGAATTTTATTCTCCAGGAAGCGACGGTAAGGCTCCTTTACATACTGGGGCAGGTTGGCATAAAAGACAAAGCTGGGCACGCGCACGTCAGGTATCTGCATGCAGTACTTTATCTTTATGTACTTCCCCTTCATCGATGGGGGCGGATACGCTTCAATAAGCGGCAGCATCTCTTCGTTCAACTTGGCCGTTGAAACGCGGCGGCGACGGTTCTCAAAGACCTCCTTGGCTGTTTCCAGCACACGGAAGATGCGCTGCTTAGTCAGTGCCGAGGCAAAGATGATGGGAAAGTCGGTGAAAGGTGCCATGCGCGTACGTATGGCATCCTCCATAGTCTTCATCACCTTAGTATCCTTGTCGGGCACCAGGTCCCATTTATTCACAACGACCACCAGGCTCTTCTGATTACGCTGTATAATCTGGAAGATGTTGAGGTCCTGTGCCTCTATGCCGCGTGTAGCGTCAATCATCAGTATGCAGACATCGCTGTTCTCTATGCTTCGGATCGAACGCATCACGCTGTAGAATTCCAGATCCTCGGTGACCTTGCTCTTCCTGCGGATACCGGCAGTATCAACCAGATAGAAATCAAAGCCAAACTTATCATAGCGCGTATAAATGCTGTCGCGCGTAGTGCCGGCTATGTCGGTCACGATATGACGGTCCTCGCCTATGAAGGCATTCACCAGGCTGCTCTTTCCTGTATTCGGGCGTCCTACGACAGCAAAGCGGGGAATATTCTCCTCGGGCATCTCGCGGTCTTCCTTGGGGAAGCGTTTCAGCACCTCATCCAGCAGGTCGCCAGTTCCGCTTCCCGTCATGGCCGAGATGCAATACGGGTCGCCCAAACCTAAACTGTAGAACTCAGCCGACTGATAGATTTGGTCATTATGGTCCGTTTTGTTGGCAACCAGGAGCACAGGCTTTGGCGAGCGGCGCAGGATATCCGCCACTTGCTCGTCCAGGTCCGTCACGCCATTCTCCACATCCACCAGAAACAGGATTACGTCAGCTTCATCGGTAGCCAGCGCCACCTGCTTACGTATCTCCTCCTCAAAGATATCATCGGAATTAACCACCCAACCTCCAGTGTCTATGACGGAGAACTCGCGGCCTGTCCATTCACACTTGCCATACTGGCGGTCACGTGTTGTGCCGGCCTCGTCACTGACTATGGCATGCCGCGTCTGCGTCAGACGGTTGAAAAGTGTAGATTTACCCACATTAGGGCGACCTACTATAGCTACGATATTTGACATATTCACAATTTATTTGGACAACGGACTACGTACTACGTTCAATGGGCAAGGGCTTACTCCAGGTCGTAACCATACATCTTCATGGCGCGTTCGCTGCTGCGCCAGTCCTTATCGACCTTTACGAAGGTCTCCAGATAGATGGTTTTACCGAAGAAGCGTTCCAGGCTCTTGCGTGCCTCGGTGCTCACGCGCTTCAGCGCCACACCCTGGTGCCCTATAATGATGCCCTTCTGGCTCTCGCGTTCTACATAGATGACGGCATTGATACGTATATTGCGCTCCGTTTCCTTAAACTGCTCAACAACGACCTCTACGCTGTAGGGCACCTCCTTGTCGTAATAGAGAAGGATCTTCTCGCGTATGATTTCCGTCACGAAGAAGCGGGCGGGCTTATCTGTCCACTGGTCCTTGTCGAAATAGGCAGGGCTTTCGGGCAACAGTTCCTGAATACGCCTCAGCACCACGTCCACATTAAAGCGGTGCAGGGCACTGATGGGTATAATCTCCGCTTCGGGCAGTACCTGATGCCACTCCTCTACCTTCTGCGTCAGCGCCTGCTGGTTACCCAGGTCTATCTTGTTCACCAGCACCAGCACAGGCACCTTCATGCCACGCACTTTCTCCAGGAAGTCAGCGTTCTTGTCGGGTGTTTCCACCATGTCTGTGACATAGAGCAGCACGTCAGCGTCTTGCAGGGCGCTCTCACTGAAGTGCAGCATCTGCTCCTGCAGTTTATAGTTAGGCTTCAGTACGCCAGGCGTATCACTAAAGCATATCTGCATCTCGGGCGTATTCAGTATGCCCATGATGCGATGGCGCGTAGTCTGGGCCTTGAAGGTGGCAATGGAGATACGCTCTCCCACCAGGAGGTTCATCAGCGTGGACTTTCCCACGTTCGGGTTGCCCACGATATTTACAAATCCGGCCTTATGCGTCATCGTTTCAATGCATTATTTCAATTCGTCTATCTGTCAAGCCTCTGCGCTGTCAAGCCTCTGCCTGCTTGCGCTTCTGCTTCCATTCATCCAGGGTCATCACCCTGCTGTCATAGAACTCGGCCGGCTCCTTGGCGGCTTCTGAAGCGCCGTCGTATCCCCACTTCATATAGCTGGCTCCCCACGAGAAACCGGCGCCAAAGGCTGTGAAGATGAGGTTGTCGCCCTTGTGCAGACGGTTCTCAAACTCCCATAGGCACAGAGGCAGGGTACCGCCCGATGTATTGGCCATGTGGTCAATGTTTATCATTACATGATCCTCACCCAGTCCTATGCGCCGGGCCACTGCCGTTTCTATGCGTACGTTAGCCTGGTGGGGTATAACCCAGGCGATGTCGTCTTTTGTGAGCCCGTTCCGCTTGGCTATGGTCTCCACAGCGTCCGACATCTTCGTCACAGCGTGCTTGAAGACAGGCCTTCCGTCCTGGAAGACGAAGTGCTGACGTGCATCCACCGTTTGGTGGCTGGGCATGCAGGCTGAGCCTCCGGCTGCCATGTGCAGATAATCAAATCCCTCGCCATCCACACGCAGATAGGAGTCCATGAGTCCATACTCCTCGCTGGTGGCCTCCATCATGACGCAGCCCGCTCCGTCACCGAAGATGGGACATGTATTGCGGTCCTGGTAGTTCACCATGCTCGACATGTGTTCACCGCCACAGAGGATGATGCGCTTGAAGCGTCCCGAGCGAATCATATTGGCCCCCATCTCCATGGCAAAGAGGAAGCCAGCACAGGCTGCTTCCATATCGAACCCGAAGGCGTTATGCAGTCCGGTCCGTCCTATGATAAGCGAAGCAGTCGATGGGAAGTGATAATCAGGCGTTGTCGTGGCGCAGATGAGAGCCTCCACGGAGTCCGGGTCAGCCTGTGTCTTACGCAGCAGCTGCTCCACGGCACGCGTCATCATGTATGACGTACCGCTGCCCTGCTCGGGCTTCAGTATGTGGCGTGTCTTCACGCCAATGCGCTCCATTATCCATTCATCACTGGTGTCAACAATCCGTGACATCTCCTCATTGTCCAGAATATAGTCGGGCACGTACCCACCCACTCCAGTTATTACAGCATTTATTCTTTCCATTTCTGTCAGTTGCATTTCTGTCAGTAAAATGTATAAATGTATAACAAAATAAAGCCGCATAGGCCGATAAGGCTTTAGCGGCTATTAAACAGCACCGTCAAGGGAGAGGCTATGCTTCCTTCTCGATGGCCAGCTTACCGCGGTAGTAACCGCAGGCAGGGCATACGGTGTGGTAAATGTGGAACTCGCCGCAGTTAGGGCAAACGGCCATTGCGCGTGCAACAGCTTTGTCATGAGTTCTTCTTTTGAGAGTCCTTGTCTTGGACTGTCTTCTTTTGGGATGTGCCATTTCTTTCTTTTTTTATTTGTTTGTCATTAATTTCTTTAACTCGTCCCAACGGCTGTCTGTGGGTTTCTGGCTATCGTCTTCCATCTCTTCCTCATCGTCCTCTCGGGCGCAAGGGCCATCGCTATGGACGTGTCGGATGGGAATCTCCAGTGCTATCATCTCGTAGAGGTTCCATGCCACATTGAATGTGCCGTCCTCGTACGGGATGGTCACCAGTTCCCCGTCGTCGGAGAATTCGTCTCCAAGCCTTACTCGCAGCTCTCGCTGGGCCTGAATGGGCAAGTCCATAAGTTCCAGACAACGGTCGCACTGTACTTTCACCGTGCCGTCAAGCTGAAAAACAAGCTCGTAGGCTCCCGATGTGCGTTTCACCCGTAATGCGACATCCAGCGTTCCATGCTGAAGCTCAGGGCCTTGAACAGCGGAGAAGAAGTCATCATCCACACGCCACTGGTACGACACAGTATCTGATGGCATGCCCTTCAGATTCACTTTATAGCTGTCCAATTTCTCCATTCGGGCTGCAAATTTACAAAAAAAACTTATATTGACCCAATAATCCGGCTAAAAAAATGCATATTTATCGTTTTTTCAACTCAATTCGGAAGGTTGTACCCCGTCCGACTTCTGAATTTTTGACGAAAATGCGTCCATTATGGTATTCTTCCACTATACGCTTTGCCAGCGAGAGGCCAAGCCCCCACCCTCTTTTCTTCGTAGTATATCCCGGTGCAAAGACGGTACCGAAGTCCTTCTTGGGTATGCCCTTGCCTGTGTCGGCCACTTCTATCACAAAGCGGTTGGGTTCCTCGCTGGCCGTAACGGTAATCTTGCCTCGTCCGTCCATGGCGTCAATGGCATTCTTGCACAGATTCTCAATAACCCACTCAAAGAGGGGGGCACAGACCTGTGCAATGAGCGGCTGCTCGGGCAGCACGCACTTCAGCTCCACACGGTTGCTTATCCGGCGGGTGATGTATCCGGCTGCCTGACTCACCACCTCGTTCAGGTTCTCGGTCTTCAGCTCTGGCTGCGACCCGATCTTGCTGAACCGCTCGGCTATGCGCTGCAGCCGCTGCACATCTTTACCCATCTCAGGCAACAGGGTATCCTGGGGGTATGTCTCGCGCAGCACCTCCTGCCAGGCCATCAAGCTGCTAATGGGTGTACCCAGCTGGTGAGCCGTCTCCTTGCTGAGCCCCACCCACACCTTGTTCTGCTCAGCCTTCTTGCTGGTGAGCAGTGCAAAGATAGCCACGACGACGAAGATCAGCACCACGCCCAATTGCACGTAGGGCCACCAGGCCAGGCGCTTCAGTAGCAGGCTGTCGGCATAGCAGATGCTCTCATAACCCGAGCCTGAAAGGTCGATGCGGATGGTACGGTCAGCCTGATGCATGGCAGTGGCTTTCCTACGAATGGCCAAGGCGCTGTCTGCCGCATCCTGGGCGTGGATGGAAAGGTTACGGTAGTCAAGTACATTACCCAGGCTGTCCAATACGACTACAGGAATGGTGTTATTACCGTTCATGACCTTCCAGACAAGTGTCAAGTCCGTCTCGTCACCGGCATTGTTGAACGAGCGCATTGCCTCTGCCCAGATCTCCATCTTGCGGTGCTCCTCCAGCTCCAGGTCACGCACCAGGAAGTGCGAGACGATGAGCGACGCCACACTAAGTATGACTGCGGCTATGACCAACAGGATTTTCACCTGTCGCATTCTGTTTATCAGCTGCATATATCTCTTCTCGTGTCGTTTCGGCATGCCACCATGCTGCATTGCTGAGCCTCTGCACCATGTGAAGCCATGCATGGCAATTGCCAAATACTCAATGTTATATATATATTATATAATGTAAGCCCTTCCGTTTCCGGTCATGCCACATATATATAACGTATCAGACACCCTTTTTATTGCGCAGCCCATCAAAAAGGCTGGTTTCGTTTCCGTTAACCAGCCTTTCCTGCATAAGTTTCCAGGGTGATGCCACCCACTTACGCCACATCTATCTGCCCGGGTATTTGCTTCGCGCCTTTACTTCAGATTCTTATTGAAAAAGTCTGCCAGTTTATCCCAGGGGATGAGGTTCTTGGGTTCGCCCTTACCTACCAGCTCGGTATATCCGCCGTCATAGAGGTCGCAATGCGATGCGCCGGGGATGATGAGCAGCTCCTTGTTCTCAGGGTTGGGATTGGGTTTGGCCACTACGTTCATGGACGAGCCAAGCAGCATAGCCGAGCGATAACCCTCAGCCTGGCCTTCCACCATATACTTATAGGCGGCCTCACCGAAGTATCGTGAATGGGCTTTCTCGCCGTGCATCACCATGACTGCCGAACGAATCTCGTTGATGTAGTATAGGAAGCGGGCATTGGAGAACGCCTGTGTGCCTATCTTACGCCATCCGTCGTTCGAGTTTCCGCTGCGCTTGTGGTAGCCACGCGGGGTGATGTAGTAGTCGTAGTAGTCCTTCACAAACTGCGGCGCATCGTCGGGCAACGGATTCACCACACCGCCGGCCATCGCCATTGGGTCGACCAGGCGCTGCCTGGCCATAGCCTCACGGGCTGCATGGCGCGACTCCTCCTTGTCCTCGCTGTCAAAGTAACCATTGCCGCTGACGCGGGTCATGTCGTACA
>CAMJQA010000001.1 GCA_946407895.1 uncultured Prevotellaceae bacterium | reverse complement strand
ATGGGCGAGACGAACAAGATACTCTGCCCCGAGAAGAAGGTGCTGGTGCCCGACCTGAATGCAACATGCAGTTTGGCCGAGAGCTGTCCGTCGGCAGCATTTAGCCAGTTTGTTGAGGCACATCCAGGTCATACCGTTATAAGTTATGTCAATACCACAGCTGCTGTAAAGGCCCTGACCGATGTGGTGGTAACCAGCGGTAATGCCCGACAGATAGTGGAGAGCCTGCCCGAGGACGAACCTATCATCTTCGGTCCTGATGAGAACCTGGGTAATTACATCAACAGCATAACCGGACGCAATATGTTGCTGTGGAAAGGGGCCTGTCATGTTCATGAGAAATTCTCGCTGGAGAAGATACTGGCCTTGAAGGCTGAGCACCCGAATGCAAAGGTGCTGGTACACCCGGAGTGTAAGGGACCTGTTGTGAAGATAGCCGATAAGGTGGGCAGTACAGCCGCCTTGCTAAAGTTCAGCATCCAGGACGAAGCCACCGAGTTTATAGTAGCCACCGAAAGCGGCATTTTGCACGAGATGCAGAAGGCAGCGCCCCAGAAGACCTTCATTCCCGCTCCGCCAGACGACAGCACTTGTGCCTGCAACGAGTGCAATTATATGAAACTCATCACGATGAAGAAGCTCTATAACTGCCTGAAGTATGAGTGGCCCACAATAGAAGTGGATGCTGAGGTAGCCGAAAAAGCAGTTAGGCCTATCAATAGGATGTTGGAGATTTCTGCCAAGTTGGGACTTTAAATGTAGCAATATAAATATATAAATATAAATAATGAAGGTACTCAAATATCTAAGCCGCCTGCTTGCCACCTATACATCGCCGTTTATAATTCTGACGGCTGTGGTGGCTTTGCTGTGGCCCTCGCTCTTCGGGTGGGTTCAGCAAGGCGACAGGGCAAGCATAATACTGGGTCTTATCATGCTTACTATGGGATGTACGCTCAGTATGGAAGACTTTCGCATCCTGCTTCAACGTCCTCTGGATATCTTTATAGGTTCTGTGGCACAATATACGATTATGCCTCTGGTAGCATGGAGTTTGAGCAGGCTTTTCCACCTTGATTCCTATCTGTCGGCAGGTATTATACTTGTAGGTTGCTGTCCGGGTGGAGTAAGTAGTAATATAATGAGCTTCCTCTGCAAGGGCGATGTGGCTTATAGTGTTGGAATGACTACGGTAAGCACTTTACTTGCGCCCTTCGTTACTCCCCTACTCATGCTCTGGCTTGCTTCTACAAGTATTGATATAGATGCCTGGGGTATGTTCAGGAATATCCTGCTCGTCACCCTGTTGCCTGTAACGCTGGGTTGCTTCTTCAACTATGCTTTACGCCACAAAACATACTTCAACGATGTTAAGCAGCTTATGCCTGGCATAAGCGTAATTTGCCTGGCGCTGATTGTTGGAGGTGTAATCTTTACTGTCTATCCGCATTTGCAGCAAAATGCCTTGCAACTACTTCTGGTTACCATGCTTGTTGTTTTCCTGCACAACGGACTTGGCTACCTGCTGGGTTATTTTGTAGGAAAAATATTTAAGTTCAATACGGCCAAGAAACGTACCATCAGCATTGAAGTGGGCATGCAGAATGCAGGTATGGCCACTGTACTATCGCGTAATTTCCTGGCCACTCCGGCTGCTATTGCTGCAAATCCGTTGGCAGCGCTTAGTGTTATTCCCTGTGCCATAAGCTGTGCCTATCATAGCATAAGCGGCACTATACTGGCAGGCCTTTTTCTGTGGTATGATAAAATGAAAGAAAAATGAGTGGAGCAAAAACTGGTATGATACATAATCTTATATTTGATATGGGGGGTGTAATCATTACCCTGAGTCCTGAGGTTGCGATGGAGCGTTTCCGTCAGTTGGGCGTAGCAAATGCCTTCGAGCTGATGGGTATTTACGGTCACAAGGACATCTTTCTGCAATGCGAGAACGGCCAGCTCTCTGGCGATGAGTTCATTCAGAAACTGAGTGAGAAAGTAGGCAGACAGGTAAGCTACGAAGAGGCTGCGTATGGTTGGTTGGGTTACGCCAAGGAAGTGCCTATGAAGCGTCTGCATCTGTTGGAGAAATTGCGTCAGAAAGGCTATACCGTAATGTTGCTCAGTAATACTAATCCGTTTATGATGGAATGGACGAGGAGTAATAATTTCTGTCAGGAAGGCCGGCCCATTACCGACTTCTTCGACCGCCTCTATTGCAGTTATGAACTGAAAATGTACAAGCCCGATCCGGCTTTCTTCCGCTATGTGCTCAACGATGCAGGCATAAAGGCTGAGGAGTCGCTCTTCATTGATGACGGACAGGTAAACCTGGATGGTGCTGCATCGGTAGGATTACATACTTTATTGGCAAAGCCTGATGAGGATTGGACAGTGGAACTACAGAAATTATTGAACGTATCACTTATATAAAATAATATTGACAAAAGGAAAATGGAAGAGCTGCCTCATCTGATTACCGACTTAGCTTACATTCTCATTGTTGCAGGAGCTGTTACAATTATCTTTAAGCGTCTGCATCAACCCCTTGTACTGGGATATATTGTGGCTGGTTTTCTGGCAGGGCCTCACATGCCATATATGCCGTCGATCAGCGATCATGATAGTGTTGACCAGTGGAGCCAGATAGGCGTCATCTTCCTAATGTTCACCCTTGGACTTGAGTTTTCGTTCAAGAAGATAGTGAAGATGGGTTTGCGTCCCATCATCGCTGCCCTGAGCGTGATGCTATTTATGATAAGTGTAGGCAGCCTCGTAGGCCTTATGTTTGGTTGGAATAATATGGACAGAATGTTTCTGGGCGGTATGTTGGCTATGTCCTCCACAACCATTATCTATAAGGCATTCGACGACCTGGGACTTCGTAGCCGCAAGTTTGCTTCGGGCGTACTCTCCGTACTTATTTTGGAAGACATCCTGGGCATATTGCTTATGGTCATTCTGTCGGCTATGGCTGTCAGTCGACAGTTTCAGGGTATGCAGTTGGTGAGCAGTATGCTTCAGCTGGGCTTTTTCCTCATCCTCTGGTTCCTGATTGGCATCTATATTGTGCCGCTCATCCTTAGGCGAAATAAAAAATATATTAACACTGAAACGTTGCTCATCGTCAGTGTAGGCCTTTGTTTCCTGCTTGTTGTTATAGCCTCAAAGGTTGGTTACAGCCCTGCCTTCGGAGCATTTATGATGGGCAGTATTCTGGCTGAGACAGTAGAGGCAGAACGCATTGAGCATACCGTTTCCTCGCTTCGCGATCTGTTTGGTGCTGTCTTTTTCGTGTCGGTAGGTATGTTGGTGGATCCCCAGGTTTTGGTGCAGTCTTGGCTTCCTGTTGTGACTATTACGTTGGCAGTTATTCTGGGTCAGATGGTGTTTGGCAGTCTCAGCTATCTCATTGCCGGCAATAACCTGAAGGATGCTATTCAGAGCGGCTTCTCGATGGCTCAGATAGGCGAGTTTGCCTTCATCATTGCCGCCCTTGGCCAGTCGTTGGGTGTAACGAGCGATTTCCTCTATCCGGTTGTTGTGGCTGTGAGCATCATTACCACCTTCTTTACACCTTATATGATTAGGGCAGCCGAACCCGCCTATGCCTATTTAGACGGCATCTTGCCACGCAGAATGAGTACGATGCTCGATAACCGTTCTAATCGTTCGCACAAGGCGTTGAGATCGGAGATGAATGTATCGCAGGCGTGGAAGACCTTCCTGGGCGGTGTCATTGGGCAGACAGCCGCCTATCTGACCCTTTGCATAGCTATTATCAGTGTCTGCCTGGGTTCGCTCCTTCCACTTTTCCGTTCGGTTTTGACACATTGGCCAGGCAATATCGTCTGCGGCATTATAACGTTGAGTGCTATTGCGCCTTGCATACGACCTATTGTCATGCGCAAGAATCACTCCCAGCAAACCATCTTCATCCGTCAGCAAGGCAGCTTACATACCTTCCTGTTCTGGGTAGTCATATTGCTGAAGTTCTCAATTGGTTGCAACATCATCTATTATGTATTAAACTATTTGTCGCCTTTCTGGTGGGTTTGGCACGTCATTGCCAGCATAGTGCTTATGATAGCTATTATCCGCAACAAGCGGGTCAAGCTGCTCAGCATTCGTATAGAACGCACCTTCCGCCAGAATTTGGAGAGTCGCGAGGCGCAGGGTAGCACCTCTAATCCTGCCTATGGACGAAAACTGAAGGGCAAAGACCTGCACATCACCTCGCTGACCCTGCCTCTGCATAGTGCTTGGGGCGGCTATTCACTGGCGCAGCTTCATGTTGGGCAGAAGGATAATGTTCATATTGCTGCAATCATTCGCGGCAGTCAGCGCATCAATATTCCTGGTGGCAGTAATAAGATTTATCCTATGGATACAATTGAGGTGGTGGGCGATGATGAGAGCATCCAGGCTTTCCGTCAGCGTATGGAGGCCGAGCTGATCCGGTCCGATGAAAACGTGCCGAGGGCTGACCGCCTGTCGCTTATCAGCGTATCTATTGGTGTAAACTCTCCCTTGGTGGGCCGTACACTTGTAGAAGCCGACTTGCGAGGCCGCTATCATTGTATGGTTGTGGGCATTGAGGAGGCAGGTGGCGCACTGCAGGCAACTCAGGCGCAACGTCCTTTCCGCCAGGGTGATATCCTCTGGGTTGTAGGCGAAGAAGCCGACCTGAGTATGCTCAAGATGGGAGTGTAAAAGGTTCAAGGCTGCGATTAAGCGAGGGGAGATTGATGCTCGCATCAGCTATCCCGAGCGTGAGCAGGCTCGACCGAAGGTCAAAGTTCAAAGTTCAAGGTTCAAAAGTTCAAAAGGTTTTGTGTGGCGCTTAGTATTCATTCTGATAACTGTTTTTGCCCTGCCTACTTTAGCTCAGGAGCATTATACCTGGGATGACTTTGTAGATGAGTTCACTACCGATGACGAATTGGCTGAGGAGGAGAACTGGACACTTTTTCTGGAGGAACTGAAGATGCGGCATGAGCATCCACTCAATATAAATACCGCAACGCGCGAAGAACTATCCCAACTACCTTTCCTCAGCGAGAATCAGATAGAGCAGATTCATGCCTATATCTATCTTCATGGTACGCTGAAGTCGTTGGGCGAACTGCGTCTCATTCCACTTATCGACGAAGATACACGCCGCAAATTGGGGCTTTTCGTCTTTGCAGGTGATAAACCCAGTCAGAAAACATTCAAGGGCATAGGCAGGCCAACAGGTGCGCTCTCTACCCGAACAGATGTTCCGCTATATTATCGCAGGGGTTATCAGGTTGAAAATGGCTATAGAGGCGATCCACTCTATCAGCGCATCAAGCTGAATATGACGGATCATCGGCATCTGCAGGTGGATGCACGCATAGAGAAAGACCCTGGTGAACGCTATTACGATGCTTTCGGAGCCAGCCTTACCTGGCAGAATATGGGTATTCTCAAGAAGGCGGTAGCCGGAGATTATCGTATAGCCTTTGGAGAAGGATTGGTAGTGGGTGGTTCGCGCTACTATAGTAAGGCTTCTATCAATATGAAACCGCTGGCAGGCCTGCGCAGCATGACCGGAATGGACGAGGTTCGTTTTCTGCGAGGCGGTGCTGTTACGTTGGGTTTGGGGCGCGAGTTACAGCTGACAGCATTCGGTTCTTATCGTCGGATGGATGCTACGCTGAATAAGCAGAGTCAGGTGCAGACCCTTCTCACAACGGGCTATCACCGCACGCAGTCGGAGCGTAACAGTAATCGCGACGTAGGTGTTGCAGTTGTTGGCGGTAATGTGGGTTGGCAGCACAAGGGACTTCACCTTGGGCTTACCGGTTACTGGCAGCATTTCAGTCGTATGCTGAATCCGGGTACCCAACTCTATCGCCGCTATTATCCGGCAGGCACTGACTTTGGTGTGACAGGTGTAAACTACGGCTACTCTATCTACCGTCTCACACTGGCTGGCGAAACAGCCTTTAGCTCTGTTCATAACGGAGTGGGTACGCTGCATCGCCTTTCCTGGCTCATCAACAAGCGCTATACAATAAGTGCCGTTCAGCGCTATTACAGTCGCCGGTATTACTCCTTCCAAGCCGCTGCCTTTAGCGAGAGCAGCACTGCACAGAACGAGAATGGCCTGATGATACACCTCAAGGCTCAACCGCTCAATCACTGGCTGCTGGTTTGCTATGCCGACTTCTTCCATTCACCCTGGCCGCGTTATAGGATGACGCACAGCAGTACGGGTCAGGAATTCATGGGTCAGATAACCTGGCAGCCTTCTCACAGTCAGTCACTTATGATGCGCTATCAGCTGAAACGCAAGGAGAATGCCGATGTGATGGAACCACATCACCGGCTGAAGGGACAGTGGGACGTTGTCCTTGGTCGTAACGAGGCGTGGAGCCTGAAGATAGCGGCTCTTCTTCATCAGGTACTTGGCCGCAACGGATGGGCGGTGCAGGAGACGGTACGCTTTACGTCGCCTCAGGATCAGTGGCGCCTGAGCTTGATGGGCGGCTATTTCCATACAGCCGATTATCTGAGCCGTATCTACCTCTACGAGCCGGCCCTATGGAGCAGCATCTCCTCGGGCACCTACTACGGACGCGGTCTTCACGGTGTGCTGACGGTCCGTTGGACAAGTCGAGGCGGTCATTGGATGCTCGAAGCCAAGTATGCCCTTACCCGCTATGCCGACCGCGATGAGCAAGGCACCGGCTACCAAACTATCTACAGCCCCTGGAAGAACGACCTCTCGGCACAGGTAAAGTGGAAGTTCTGAAGATGCCCGATTTAATATAGCGTGAGTTTGACGATATTTATTCAGAAGTGTGTAAGCTGATTATCAAACACTCTGACTACCTGTATTGATGGTTACAACACTCCCACATTGGGAGAGACTGGTTGTATATTCGAACTTTTTTGCCACAGAATTTCATCTTTTTCTGTACAGAAAAAGCCATAGGTGGCATTTTTATTTCCCATAACTTGCGGAATTCCCTAAAATATCTTAATTTTGTTGCCCAAGAGTTCCATTACCCCCTATATAGAAAGATATATGAAGGAAAAATACCTATTTCTGGCAGTCCTCGGGTTGATTTACCAGGCCGTTTCGGCACAAGAGACTAAGATTCAGTACCTCTCCGGTACAGACAAGGACCATACCGTAGAATGGGAGTTCCACTGCTCGGACGGCATGCGGAGCGGACAGTGGACCACCATTGCTGTGCCCTCGTGCTGGGAACTGCAGGGCTTCGGTGGCTACAACTACGGATGGGACAGAGACCCCCACCACGAGCAGGGCCATTATCGCTATAGGTTCCAGGCTCCCGTTGAATGGCAGGGTCAGCGCATCTTCCTGACCTTCGAGGGGGTGATGACAGATGCCACGGTCCGCCTGAACGGGCAGCTGGCAGGGCCTACCCACCAGGGTGCCTTCTACCGCTTCCAGTACGAGGTTACGGACCTGCTGCGGCTGGGCCAGGAGAATGTGCTGGAGGTGCTGGTCGATAAGGAATCGGCCAACAAGAGCGTGAACTATGCTGAGCGTCGTGCCGACTACTGGATTTTCGGTGGCATCTTCCGTCCCGTCTATCTGGAGATAAAGCCACAGGCCTTCATAGAGCGGGTAGCCATCGACGCACGTCATACGGGCAGTCTGAGCCTGCAGGCCTACCCCTGTCTTCCCGACGGGCTGGATGCAGAGAGCATAAGCGTGGAGGCTGAAGTGCAGACACTGGATGGCAAGCGCGTAGGCAAGGTGCTTTCAGCTCGTGGCATAGGTCCCGACGGAGCCGTCACACTGGCCGGACACGTGGACAGCCCTCTGCAGTGGACGTCCGAGACCCCCCATCTCTACCAGGCTGTCTTCCGGCTGAAGAGCGGACGGCGCACCCTGCACGAATACCGCCAGCGCTTCGGTTTCCGCACCATCGAGGTACGTCTGGGCGACGGCTTCTACGTGAACGGCGTGAAGGTGCTGCTGAAGGGTGTGAACCGCCATACCATCTGGCCCGAGACGGGGCGTACCATCAGTCCGGCTGTAGCTCTGGAGGACATCCGGCTTATGAAGGAGATGAACATGAACGCCGTGCGCATGAGCCACTATCCGCCCGACAGCTACTTCCTGGACTACTGCGACTCGCTGGGCCTCTATGTGCTCGACGAACTGGCCGGATGGCAGAGCAAATACGATACACCCACGGCTCACCGGTTGGTGGGCGAGATGATACGGCGCGACGTGAACCACCCCTGCATCCTCTTCTGGGACAACGGCAACGAGGGTGGCTTCAATACCGAGGTGCGTCGCGACTATGCCATCTGGGACCCTCAGCACCGCCATGTGCTGGAGCCCTGGTCTGCGCTGGACGGTGTGGACACCAGGCACTATCCCGGCTTTGCCCATTCGATGAGGGCTGTCTTCTCGCAGCGCAGTCATATCTATATGCCCACCGAGAGTCTGCACGGTCTGCACGACGGCGGTCACGGAGCCGGACTGGAAGATTACTGGGAGTCCCTGCGTAAGTGGCCGCTCTATGCCGGACAGTTCCTGTGGAACCTGACGGACGAGGGCATCATCCGTCACGATCGGCGGGATACGCTCGATTCTAAAGGCAACCTGGGCACCGATGGCATACTGGGTCCCCACCACGAGAAGGAGGGCAGCTTCTATACCATCAAACAGATATGGTCGCCCGTCTTCGTGCGCAGGCCCAGTCTGGATGCTTCGTGGGACGGCACGCTCGCCATCGAGAACCGCTACCATTTCACAGACCTCTCGCAGTGCTCCTTCACCATAGGTCTGATGCGCTGCGGCGACCGGCTGGATGCAGGCATCCTGCAGACCGACAGCATCGCCCTGTCCACCTTCAGCCTTCAGCCCGGAGGCGAAGGCCTGCTTCATCTGCCTCTGCCCAGGGAATGGAGGACCTACGACATATTCCGGCTTACGGTCCGCAATGCCGAGGGGCGTGAGATATGCACCTGGCAGTGGCCTATCGTTTCGGCCGGGAAGATGGCCGCAAGGTTGCTTCGGGGCAGCGGACAGCAGAAAATGGACCAGGAAAGGCGGGCCCAGGCAGAGGCCGCTATGGCGACGCTGGCACCCCGTATTATCGGACAACCCATGCCCCAGGACACACGGTTGAGCTGGGCCCTGCAGCCCGACGGGACCGTGCGGGTGGACTATGAGTACCGGCTCAACGGTGACTACGACTATGCTGGCCTGGCCTTCAGCTATCCCGAGGAAGGTGTCACCAGCGCCACGCTGATGGCCAACGGCCCCTATCGTGTCTGGAAGAACCGGTTGAAGGGCCCCGGCTTCGGGCTCTATGAGAAGCCCTACAACAACAGCATAACCGGCGAGATATGGGACTATCCCGAGTTCAAGGGTTATTACTCCGAGTTTCGCGGCGTTTGTCTGCACAACAGCCAGCGACCCGACCTGACGGTCTTTGTCCCCGATGAGGAGCGCTACGTTCAACTCTATCCTCCCCGCCGTCCTTTGCAGTATGTGGCACCCTCGGTGCCCTGCGTCCCGCAGGAGGACATTTGCGTACTGAGCCATATCTCTCCGATAGGCTCGAAATTCACGCTCCCTGATGTAGAGGGACCTCAGGGCGAGAAGAACCATTGCCAGAACGAAACCGTGCGGGGGACCGTCTATTTGCAGTTCGGCGAAAAATAGTCACCCTATAGGTTTGCTTGGACTAAACTCCCACTTTGCTCCAAGCAAACTCCCAGTTTAGTCCAAGCAAACTCGTAAATGGGTAAATAGGTGGCACATCTGTTTGAAAAGAACCGCCATATTTGGAAAATAGAATGATGATAGTTAGGCTGAAGACGTAGAAAACTTAACAAATGATTTTATAGGGCAAAAGTTTGCAAATGTCTTCAATGTGCTTTGGTACTTGGCCGAAGGCAAAAAAGATGCCCCAGCAACCTATGTGAGTAAAAAGGAGCTGGGGCACAAGTCAAAAGGTTTTGATGCCTGAATGTAATATGTCTTTTTGTTTTACTTGACGTACTCAGCCAGGTCTGTCAGGCGCATATCGCCCTTGCGAAGGAACGTGTCGTGCATGGCGAAGGCGGCGCTGAGGCAATGGTGGGTGTGACCGCTGAACTTCTCGGCATAGCGCAGGTAGTCCTGCAGCAGAGGACGGTAATCGGGATGAGCCACCTTGATAATTTCCTGAGCCTTTTGCATATCGCTCTTGCCACGCAAATCGGCCACGCCATACTCCGTAATGACGGCATCAATGAAGTGGTTAGTGTGGTCGATATGAGAGCAGAAGGGCACGATGCTACTGATTGCACCGCCCTTGGTGGTACTGCCGCAGGTGAAGATGGAGAGGTAGGCATTGTTCGTGAAGTCGGCCGAGCCGCCAATGCCGTTCATCATCTTTGTGCCGCAAATCTTCGTGCTATTGACGTGACCGTAGATGTCGGCTTCGATAGCCGTATTCAGTGAGCAAACACCGATACGGGCGATGACCTCTGGACAGTTACTGATCTCGGAGGGACGTAGCACGAGCTTGTCGCGGAAGAAGTCCATATCGCGGTAAATGCCCTTCAGGCACTCGTTGGTAACAGTGAGCGAGCAGGCACTGGCGCTGAGTACGCGTCCGTCACGCATCAATTGTACGGGAGCGTCCTGGAGCACCTCGGTATAGATGCTGAAGTTGGGTACCTCGGGGCAGTGGCCCAGAGCGCCCAGCACGGCATTTGCACCGCTGCCCACACCACTCTGCAGGTTCAGGAAGGAGCTGGGAATCTTACCGCTCTTGAGGTTAGCCAGCAGGAAGTCGGCTACGTTCTGGCCAATCTGGTTGGTAACGGGGTCGGGATCCTTGAAGGCACGTGCCTCATCGGGGATATTACACTCTACCACACCGATAATACGGTCGGCATCCACCTCAATGTAGGGCTTGCCGATGCGGTCACTGGCCTTCGTAATCATGATGGGGGTGCGGTAAGGGTGGTCCTGAATCTCATAGACGTCGTGAATGCCCATGCAGCTGGGTTCGTGGAAGGCGTTCAGCTCGATGATGATACCCTCTGTAGCCAGACGGCATACGGTGGGGCTGATGCCGCCGGCTGCGGTCAGGTAGATATGAGCCTTGTTGCCCACCTTCTCGATGGCGCAGGCCTCGATGATGGCCCAGTTGACATCGCCCAGGTAGCCCTGGCGAATCTGAGTGGCCATGTTAGAGAGATTCAGGTCGCTGTAAGCCAGCTCGTTTAGGTTTACGTGCTTGCGGAAGTCGGGGTTTGTGGTGTAGGGTGCACGGAAACCTATGGCCTGTGCATTAGCCATCGCGCCGTCGCAACTCTGACCCGTACTGGCGCCAGTGAAGATATTTATCTTGTAGGGACGACCTTCGGCATGTTCGACTTCGGCCTTTTTGGCTATCTCGGCAGGCACGCTCTTGGGTACGCCGGCAGGTGTAAAACCACTCAGGCCTATGGTCTGGCCATTCTGAATCAAAGCAGCAGCTTCGGCTGCTGAAATCTTTCTAAATTCCATTGTTTTATGTGTTTTTTTATCAAAATTCGCGCAAAGGTACAATTTTTAATTAAGAAAATTGGCTATTTGCATATAATAAAGTCTTTTTTTCTCCCTTTTTGCGCAAAATACAGCCTTATTGGAGAGAAAAGAGTTGCTGAAAGTGCTTTTCCATGCGGCCCTGAAGCTCTTCGAGGCTGATATTCAGCAGTTCACTTACCTGTATGTAGAGGGGTTTGATGGGACGAGGGTCGTCATCAGTTTCCAAGAGCATGTAATCCAAAGGGCACGCTTGTAGAGTTTCTGCCTGGAAGCGGAAACCAAAGGAAACGTATATGCCACGGGCGAGGAGCGAACGTAGCTGTTGGGGCTTGCCGCGAAAGCCATGCATAATCCAAGCCTGGCGGGGTTGGTATTTGCGGTGGAGTGTCAGAACATCATCGAGCGCCTTCACGCAGTGGATGATGAGCGGCTTTCCAAGTGATTCGCTGAGCTGAATCTGCATGTGGAAGGCCCGTAGCTGCAAGTCGTATGGCGTTTGGCAAAGGCAATCCAATCCGCACTCGCCAATAGCCCTAATGTTTGGATTGGAGATTAGGGGCGGGATTCTTTCGTTATCTATTATCCATTTTCCATTTTCCATTTTCCCTATAAGGTCGTCTTCCCGAACATACCAAGGGTGCAGACCCCAGCAGTCGC
Source organism: uncultured Prevotellaceae bacterium (assembly GCA_946407895.1). GTDB lineage: Bacteria > Bacteroidota > Bacteroidia > Bacteroidales > Bacteroidaceae > Physcousia. The sequence continues at coordinate 120,113 of CAMJQA010000001.1, read as the reverse complement.
GACCCTGAACGATGGCTTGTTCACTTTCGTGTTCTAGGTGGTGGGTATGGAAATTGTGAAACATTGTTCAATTGAAACTTGTTGAGGGACACTGAACCGTTGGTTAGTTCTCTATACTACGGCACTGGATCATAGCCATGACCACCCCAAGGGTGACAGCGCAGTATGCGGCGAAGTGCCAGATAGAGGCCCTTTATGGGGCCGTGCTTCTGCAGTGCCTCTATGGCATACTGGCTACAAGTCGGTGTGAAGCGGCATGATGGAGGGGTAAATGGAGATATACAGCGCTGATAAAACCTGATGGGTAAGATGAGCAACAGTACAATCATCTCAGTGAGACAGTGAAGAAGCTGAGAGGGATTCATTGATGCGGATTAACAGGTTTTGTAGTTTATGAAAGATGGTGCTGGTGGGCAGTATCTCGTTACTCATCCATAGAAAGGCTATGTTTACTCCCCCTTGCGGCGGGCATAACAGGTGCTTGTGCAATCGGAAGGCTTCGCGTATCTGCCGCTTGATACGGTTTCGCTTTACCGCCTGCTTAAAATGACGCTTGGAGACAGAAACCATCATGCGGGTTCCTGCCTCCGGCACAGACATATATACGGCACGCAACGGATAGGCAGCCAGGGAAGGGTTGCCTTTGCTGAAGAGCGACTCCATGGCCTTCCGGCTACAAAGGCGTTCTTCTTTGCGCAGGGTATGTAATGGATTATCCATTCATATGTTCCAGATAATCGTCGAGGGCCGAGGTTATGCTGGGATACTCGGGAGTGGGAGCTTCCAGGTCGAGCCTTAAACCAGCATCCTTGACGGCTTTAGCAGTTGTGGGGCCAAATGTGCCAATTGCTATCTTGCCCTGCTGAAAGTCGGGGAAGTTCTTAAGCAGCGACTGAATGCCACTGGGGCTGAAGAAGATAATCATATCGTAGTCGAAGGGCTCGTCGTGGCGGAACTCATTGCTCACCGTGCGGTACATTACGCCCTCAGTGTGGAAGAGCTTCTTACTGTCGAGTAAGTCGAAGAACTCAGAGTTGTGGACATTACTGGTTGGAATGAAATACTTCTCGTTCTTATGCTTTATCATCTGAGGCAACAGGTCGTCAATCTTTCCCGTTGAGCCAAAGAAAATCTTGCGCTTGCGGTACTGCACATACTTCTGGATATAGAGTGCTACGGTCTCTGTGATACAGAAATACTTCATGTCCTCGGGAATGTTTAGCCTCATCTCCTTGCACAGATTGAAGAAATGATCTATAGCATGGCGACTGGAGAAAACAATAGCGGTGTGATCCAAAATGGAAATTCTCTGCTGCCGGAATTCTTTTGGCGAAACACCTTCAACCTTGATGAAGGGACGAAATACAATTTCGACATTATGGTCGCGTTCAATATCAAAATACGGTGATCTTTCTGAAGAAGGCCGAGGCTGTGAAACGAGAATTTTCTTAATCATAATTTGTCTCAATAATTTACTATTAAAAGGTCTGTTATCCACATCAAAATCCTGGCGATTGCCAGCAGCGGAACCAGTTCAAGGGTGCAAAAGTACACAAATAAATGCAAACTACCATGAATTTCTGGGAAAAAAATTTGGTGGGCTTTATATAAAAGTAGTGATTTTATGGCTATAATAACGGAAAGTGCGGCATAGAAGATATTTTTTGGCATTAACCCGAAATATACTCCAATGACGATTATACCATACATAAGAATGGATTCGACTATAAGAAGGAAGGAATAGGTATCCATCCATAACAGATGTGAGTCTTTGTCAAAAAAAATCCAGTTAATGAAAGTGTACAGAAGATTCTTCAAAATGAAATAAACCATCCAGCATCCTATATATGAACCAAGGAGGATGTAGGGCGACAACCGGCCCAGGAAAAGCTCCAGGTGGTTTTGGGTATATTCGAAGAACCCCAGGCCGCCAATGAGGCAGAGCATAAAGGTCATGATGATGGTTGACTGCTCTTCTAAACTGGTTCGGATGGCGCGTGGCTCGTTCTGATGCTGCGAACCGAAAAAGAAGCTACGCGAACGTGTGAGAAGCTGCTTTCCGTTGAGATGGATGATAAATGCCATAACGAAGAAGCAGATAAGAACCGTACCAGTAATCCAGTTGTCGCGCCACAGACGATATGGAAGGGGCGTGGCCGAGTAGCGGCTTGGCCTTATGATTATCTCAGGATGCAGCAAGGTGTCGTTCTGAAAGTAGCTCATCTTATAGCAAACTGGCAAGTCCTCCAGTTTGGTAATAGTGCTTTTTGCTTCCAGCCCCGGGATGGAAAGTGTATCGGGGCGGGTGCTGCGGTGACGTTCACGTTCGGGCAGACGGGCCTGAATGACAGAATCCAGCTCCTGAGGCGTTGCATTGGGCATGCTCTGTGCGATACGCCACACGCTGAAGCCGTGGTATTCCTTTACCGAATCGGTTTTGACGGCCTCTGTATCTTGCCACTCATCCGTCGGTTTGGCAACGTCTAATGTATCGCAGCTGGAGAGAATCATATTTTGGCAAATCGACGTATGCTGGCGTCCCAGTTAGGGGTTTGAAGTACCAGTTTGATAGCTTCTTCAGCCGTATCGGCTACCTGCCAGATTGTTGCATGGCGCTGGCTCATGAAGTGTTGTTCGGTTGCTTGGCGAAGTACCTCAAGCATGGGATTGTAATAGCCCTTGGTGTTTACCAGGACGATAGGCTTGAGGTAGAGGCCTAGCTGCTTCCAGGTAATCAGTTCCATCAATTCGGCAAAAGTGCCGCAACCGCCAGGCAAGACGATGGCGCCATCGCTCATCTCGGCCATTTTCTCCTGGCGGACATGAATGCTGGAGGTTTCGATAATCTCCGTCATGCCCTTATGGCACCAGTCGGCCTCAATCATAAAGGTTGGGATGATGCCTATTGCTTTTCCTCCAGCTTCCAGGCAACCATCGGTGCAGGCAGCCATCAGGCCCATACTGCCGGCACCGTTAATCAGTGTGATACCCTGTTGGGCCAATAGTCGGCCCAGTTTACGGGCTTCTTGGAAGTATAACTCGTCTATCTGTGTACTGCTGGCACAATAGACGCAGATGCTATTGATGTTCATAATCTGTATAATTTTGGGACAAGTATGTCTCCCGCTCTCGGTGCCCCCTTAATTTACCAAACGGCGCTGCAGACGGCTCGGGCGGGAATATTCAGGTTGACGTACTTCTCACCGTCGGTAGTTACACTGACGGTCTTTTCCGATTCTGTTTCATTCAATGCTACGTAGGCCAGGCTGCCGTCGACGTTGCGGAAGGCGCCATACATCAGACCGCTCTCTGGCATGTCTGAGGTGCCAATGCGTACGGCTCCAGGCTTTACTACGCATGAAAGGTGGCCTATTATATAATAATGTGAGTTGGGTGTAATGGTGCGCCAGTCATTGCGGTCTATGTCAACAGCGCCATAGCAGGTGCTGCAGCCGCCGGGGCGATAAGGGCCACGTTCAGTGTCGAGCATCAGGTTCCATACAATAACAGCACGGCAACCGTTCAGCACGGTGCCCAAAGCAACCTCGCGCATATCATCAACGAGGCGTTTCTGCAGGTTACGCCCGTCATTCCACATTCCTATGCTCGTTTCGGTGAAGATGAGTTCCTTGTCGGGCCGTTCCTTGCCAATGCGCAACAGTTCACGGCGGTTGCCGCCATAATTGTGATAGGCGGCTCCAGACAGGAAGCTGGCCGCCTTCTCGTTGTCATAGACGCGCAGGGGGTATTGCTGTTGCTCGGGCATGCGGTCGTAATTATAGTTGTGGTCGAAGGCATATATCTTTGTCGTCAGTCCGGCCTTTTTGAAGGCGGGGCCTATGGCTTCGGCAATAAAGGTCTGCTGTTCCTGCCAGCCCATGAAGAGCGAGGCGGAATTGCCACGGTTCAGTGGCTCATTCTGAATGGTAATGGCATGGATGGGTACACCCTTCTCCTCGAAGGCATGAATCCAGCGCACGAAATATTCGGCATAGTCCTGATAATATTTGGGGTTTAGCTGGCCGCTGGTCCATGAGTTGAAGGGCTGCAGGTCTTCCAGGTTGTTCACCTTCATCCACCGCGGGCATGTCCAGGGCGAACCTAAGATCAGTATCTTGGGGTTGATAGCCAATATTTCTTTCAGAATGGGAATGACATAATCCAAATCCTCGCTGGTAAGTGCGAAATTTTCAATGCCCGGCGTATCGCAACAGGTAAACTCACTGAGCGAGAAGTCACTACAGCCGATGCTGATGCGGATATAGCTGAAGCCCAAACCCTTTTTGGGTGAGAATGTGCGCTGCAGGAAAGCCTTCCTGTCGGCAGCCTTCATTTGCATGAGGTTGTAGCAGCTGGAACCAGTTACTGCTGCACCGAAGCCGTCCATTGTCTGGAATGTCTGTCCAGGATATAGTTTTATGACGGTTCCAAGCGCTTTGTTGTTTGGTTTTACTTTTTGTGACTGGAACACCAAAGTACGGTCGGATGTGCTGGTAAATGACTTCCCGGCCTGCATTTGCAGGCTCAGGACAAACAACAGAGCTGTTGTGAAGGCGGAAGGTCTCATATACGCTATGTTTAAAAAAGAGTCGTCATTAAGATTGGTGAAGCCATCCTTGAACCTGTCATCAAGGATGGTTCTCACCTATCGTACCATTTTCTTTGTTCCATTAATGATGTAAATACCACCACGGATTGGCTTTGTTACGCGAATACCGGTAAGCGTGTATATCTCAGCATCCTTCAGTTCCTCGCTGGTGAGGGCGATGGACGACGGATCGCCTACAATAACCACTGCTGTACCCGTTTTCTTTGACGCATCGGAGGCTGTGGCCGTAACGGTGGTGAAACCATTCTTAATACCCGTGAGTACACCGTCGGCCGTAATGGTAGCAATGTCTGTATCTGCTACGCTCCATGTAAATGCCTTGTTTGTAGCGGTAGCAGGCAGTATGGTAGCTGAGAGGGTCAGGTGCTCACCCGGGTCGAGCTGGAAGGTATCTTTTTCCAGCACTATCTCACGAACGAGTGTGGTGGCCATAGTGACGTTGCAAGAACCATCGGGTAATTCAAAGGTGGCTCCGCGTGCCGAACACATCTTCTGGTTAGAGAGCTTAATGGTGCCGCCCGTGAAGTTTTCGGCCGTTTTCAGGTCGAAGGTAAACAAGTTGCCGCTGAAGGCTGTCAGTGAGGCATTGTCGGGGGCATAGCCCAGCACGCGAATGGAACCGTTTACTTTTGCTGCCTCTATGACATGAGAATCGCTCTTCAGTGCACTCATCACAAATGTTTCCAGCTCGGGATTGAGTCCCTTGGAGAAGGTAAGATCCGTCTGGAAAGCGGTGATGGTTTGCGAGGCAGAGGCCAACACGTTAATTGTCTTGGTGTTTCCGGCCGACTGGCGGAAGCCATTGATGGCAATACGGTTTGTAAGGCCTGATGACTCCTCATTTTCTGGTACGTCAGGGTTGTTCACCAGCTTTATCATGCGAACCAGGTCGAAGACGTTTACTTCGTTGTCAGTATTCAGGTCAGCCAGCATAAAGATGAAATCATCGGGATTCCGCCCCATGATATAGTCCTTCAAGGTGGCCAGGTCTGTCTGGTCCACTTCACCATCGCCATTTACATCGCCAGCCTTCATGTCATCACCTCCGTTTACATAGGTATTGTTGAGATAATAAACCACCTTATGGCTGGGAAGCAGTACTGGATGGCTGTCCTCGCCAATATTCTGGCGCCAGGTGGGCTGTGCCGTGTCATATTCGTTCTCACTCAGCGTGTAGCACAGCTCTCCGCTGGTTACTACGTTGTTGTTGATAATGATGCCTTGCCTTCCGCGGGTGCTGTACACGTTCGATAGCGTAGCACCGCCTCGTGTCAGGTAGGAGGATGATCCGTCCGTTCCGCTTACCGTTCCTATGTTGTAGCAGTTGTAAACGATGCCGCTTCCGCCTGTCCATCCGCTGATGGCTCCACTCTCATTGCCGCCTACAATATTTCCGGCGTTGTAGCAGTTTTCGATGAAGAATTGGGCTGATGAGTTCATGTTACAGCCAATGATGCCTGAGACATTCTGTGCTGTACCGGTTATGTTGGCTTCATTGCCTATACCTGCAATTTCAATTACCCCACCGCCGTTCGAGCCGCCGATGATACCCACAAAGGCACCGCCGCTGATGCTACAGCTGCTGTCAAAGGTGAAGTTCCTAATGCTGGCTCCGCCTGTGACCACACCGAAGAGGCCTGTGTAATTGCCGCCGCTGATATGCAGATTGCTAATGACGTGTCCCTGTCCGTCGAATAAGCCGGCGTACGGTTTCTGGGAGGTGCCAATGGGTGAGAACTTCTCGCTGTAGCCGCTCATGTCAAGGTCGGCGTCCAGATAGGCCGTACTGCCTGTTCCGCCACGTTTCACCGTATTTGCGAAATCGATGAGATCCTGTGGTGTCTTGATGTTGAACGTTGTGTCACTTGCCGGTTCAAGGGCATTGCCTAAATACTCGTCTATCCATTCAATGCGCCTGGGTAGGTAGTCGCGCACGACTTGCAGCTCTGCCTCGTATGAGCCGCGGGCCATAACGTTCTGGTGAACGGCCTGATTCAATATCGGCCAGCGCATGAAGTTCAATTTCTGCGAGGCATCAATGTCCTGAGCGATGCTGTCTAAGTATTCGAGCCATGAATCTGCGGTAAAGCGTCCGTTTGTGCGAGCCTCCTTCCATATCTCCTTCAGCCGCTTGGCAGCATAGGGGTCTGAGAGGATGCGGCTTACCGTAGCCGACATATTGCCGGCACCCGAGCCTCCGCTGCGGAAGATCCAGTCGGTATGGTTGTTTACAGGATAGATGCGGTTGTCATTGTCGAAAGCCAGGTCGAAATCCCAGCTGGGAGCTACGGTGAACTGATCCTGTTCGCGGTCTTTGTACATATAGGTGCTCCAATACGTATCGGTGTTGCCCGAGAACTCGCCCACCAGGAAGTGGCGCAGGAAGGATTCTACGTCAAGGTATTTGCGGTATCCTGTTTCCGGATTCGAGAAGTTTGTGTTCCATACGGCACTCTCGAAAAGGTTGAAGTAGTTACGGATATAGTTCTTCTGCTCTGTAGTGATTTCTTCCGAATCGGGTGACTTAATGGTCACCGGAATGCCTCGTGCACTATTGAACCAGCAGGGCTCGCCGCTGGCATAGGCATCCACCTCAATCAGATAACCGCCCGTAAGTTCCGGTTCCTCGGTGTCCCACGGCTCCATTTCGGTGATATTTACGCGGTTGGGATCCACGCTGATGTGGTCGCACAGCTGGTAGCAACCCTTGTACTCGCCGTTCATGATGACGTCCACCGCTTGGCAATATACCGTGTATGGTGCATCAAGCCTGCGACTGGTTTCGAAGGCCAGGATATTGCGCAGCAGGGTCTTGTCGCCGTAGTTATTGATAAGTGTCCAGTTCTTGGCCTTAGCCGGACTTTCCTGTGGAGAACCCTTCAGCATGTGGTGGCTCTTGCCGTCGTTGAACTTGAAGCGATAGGGCTTCTTGGGAAATCCCATCGAGGCATTGCCTCGGCAGCGTGTCAGGATGGGGTATTCCTGAATCCTGGTGCCGTTGTCGTATGTGATGGTAAGGTTCGACTCCAGGTAGTTCACCTTGTCCTGCGGGTCATTCCCCGAATAGGTGTGTATGCTTACGGTGGGCAGGTTGGTTACCTGGTAGAACTGCGAGTCATCGCCCTCGCCTTCGTAGCCCCAGAACTCCAGTTCACCAATGTTGCATCGTGCGTCATTAGGGCCGACGTAGCGCACATAGCGGAAGCCGCGGCTCACATTTACGTCGGCATAGTCCATTGTGCCCAGCGTTCCCGTTTTAGGATTCAGGTAGAGGGGTACGGCATCCAGGAAGTCGGGGCTGTTGGAACCTTCGAAGAGGGCAAGTTGTACGCGGTTTATGCCGATGTTCTCATTACGGGGGCACCACCCCACCCTGGTAATGACATGTGGTGTGCCCAGGTCGAGTCCTACCCATGTGCGACTTCTGTTATACGAGGCGTAGAATGTGTTGAAATCGCCGTCGAAGGCGCAGTCCGGTGTGTTTACTGTTGAGGACTGCCGCCCGGTATCGTAGTCATAACTGGGGCTGCCGATTGGTGTGCCTGTTAGTTTTGAACCTTTGTCTTGACTCCACAGAGGTTGTGACAGGGTGAAAACTGCCAACGTAAGTATGTATTTTGCAAGGTTTTTTTTATGCATATTCGTTTCTTTTTTTGTCATTAACTTAAATAAATAGGTTGTCAAGGTGCAAAATTACACCTTTTTCCAAAGAAAAAGAAATTTATATGCAAAAAAGACCTTGTAATTTGGCAATTTCAGTTTGAACCTTTGTAGAGCCTGGTTTTACTTCACCATCTTTTTTGTCCCATTGATAATGTAGATGCCACCGTTCTTGGGTGTGCTGATGCGTAAGCCTGTAAGCGTATATATTTCTGCGTTATTATTCAGTTCGGCTTCCGTCGTTGTGTCAATGCCTGTACCTTCTATTACCTTGATGCTACAGGCCAGGTCTGCGGGCGCAGACGTTCTTCCGCCTGAACTGCTCACTGCCTGCTGAAGTAGTTTCAGACTTCCGCTTCGGGGGGCTCCGGTTGCTGTCAGGTTGAAGGTGAGCAACTGTCCCGACTGTGCTGCAAGGTCTTCATTTTGAGGCGAGTATATCAACACACGCACAGTACCTTCCACCTCTGAGACTTCGACAAGGTGAGACATTCCCTTCAGGTTAGTAAGGGTTATGCTGGCCGGGTCGATGCTTAAACCCTCTGAGGGCAGTAAGCTGAACTGTAAAGCAGTTGCAGGAACGCCAAACGATACCAACAGGGGTATTGTCTTGGTGCTGCCCGAAGCTATTCGCAGGGCATTTACCGTAAGCCGGCTACTGAAGCTTTCGCCTGCGCTAAGGCTTTGGCCAGTAAGCAGGGCTATTATGCGGACAAGGTCGTTTACATCGCAGAGGGCATCGCTATTGACGTCGGCATTATGGAGGATGAAGCCATCCGGGTTGCGGCCCATGATATAGTCTTTTATGATGGCCATGTCGTTTTGGTCAACCTCCTTATCACCGTTGGCATCGCCTGGTTTCAGGTTTTCAGTGCCGTTGGTGTAGGCATTGTCTTTAAGGAAGACTATCCTGTGGTCGGGAAGCAGCACTGGATGACTGTCCTCGCCCAGTGTCTGTCGCCAGGCGGGTTGTGTCGTTTCGCCATTATTCAGCCTGTAGCACAGCTGGCCGCTCCTTACCTCGTCTCCGCTTATGATGGTACCCTGCCGCCCCCGTGTGCTATAGCAGGATGACAGGCGCGCTCCGCCGCGTGTCAGGTAGGCTCCGTCGCTATCTATGCCGCTCACAGTGCCTATGTTGTAGCAGTTATGAACTGATCCGTTTCCGCCCGTCCATCCGCTGATGGCACCACTCTCGCGTCCACCAACGATAGTGCCGGCATTGTAGCAGTCTGTAATGCGGAACGTAGCTGATGAGCTCATGTTCACTCCAATGATACCCGCCACGTTTTGCGCCGTACCGGTAATGGGAGCCTCGTTAGCCACGCGCTCAATAGTTACTAAGCCGCTGCCATTCGAACCGCCCACTATGGCCACATAGGCATTGCCGCTGATGCTGCAGCTGCTGTCGAAAGTGAAGCCTCGAATAATGGCTCCGCCTGTGACAATGCCGAAGAGTCCAGCGTAATTCTCACCTGTGACGTGCAGGTTGCGTATGACGTGCCCTTGTCCGTCGAAGGTACCACAGAAGGGTTTGCTTCCCGTGCCGATGGGCGAGAACTTGTCGCTGTAGCCAGTCATGTCAATATCTGCCGTCAGATAGGCCGTGCTGCCGTTGCCGCCCTTCTTTACCCATTTGGCGAAGTCGACAAGTTCCTGAGCGGTACTGATTTGGAAGGTGGAGTCTGATACCTCGATTCTGCCATTGCTTAAGAAGTCGTCTATCCACTCTATGCGGTCGGTAATATAGTTGCGCAGCACTTTCACCTCGCCCTCATACGAGCCGCGGATGACTGGCTCGAGATGCACAACCTGGTTCATGATGGGCCAGCGGATGAATTCCAGTTTCTGCGAGGCGTTCAGCACGCCGGCTATGCTGTCCACGAAGTCTATGAGTGATTCCTCTTCAATTTGCCCGCTCTTACGTGCTTCATTCCAGATGGCCTTTAGCAGACGGTCGGCATACGGGTCGGAAAGGATGCGGCTGGCCGTATTTAACATATTGCCCGCATTTGTACCGCCAGTACGGAAGACCCAGTCATTTCTACTGCTAACGGGATAAATTCGGCTGTCATTGTCGAAGGCCAGGTCGAAATCCCATACAGGTGAAAGGATAAACTGCGACTGATTGCGTTCCTTATACAGATAGGTACTATGGTACGTATCGGTATTCCCCGAAAATTCGTTCACCAGGAAGTTACGCAGGAAAGACTCCACATTTAAATACTGACGGTAACCTTTCTCCTCGTCACTGAAGTCGTCCTTCCACAGGGCTGTTTCAAAGAGATTGAAGTAGTCTTTAATGTAGTTTTTCTGTTCGGTGGTGATGTCGTCTCCGTCGGGCGAGTGAATAGTAACTGGTATATTGTGGTTGCTGACAAAGTAGGCCGGCTCTCCACGGTAATTATTGTCTATCTCCAGCAGGTAACCGCCCGATAGTTCAGGTTCCTGATTGTCCCATTCCTCCATTTCGGTAACGGGCACGCGGTTGGGATCGACGGTAATCTGGTCGCAGAGCTGATAGCAACCCTTGTATTCGCCATTCATGATGACATCCACTGGTTGGCACCATACCGTATAAGGCATCTGCAACCTGCGACTGACCTCGAACGCAAGAATATTGCGCATCAATGTCTTGTCGCCATAATTGTTGATGAGTGTCCATTTCTTGGCCTTGGCAGGGCTCTGCAAAGGCGAGTCTTTCAGCATGTGATGGCTCTTCCCGTCATTAAACTTAATGCGGTATGGCTTCTTGGGGTAGGCAAAAGAGGCATTACCCCTACAGCGGGTCAAGATGGGGTACTCCTGGATGCGGGTGCCGTTGTCGTAAGTAATGGTTATGTTCGACTCCAGTTCATTTACCTTGTCCTGCGGGTCGTTTCCTGAATAGGTGTGGATGCTTACGGTGGGCAGGTTGGTCACCTGATAGAACTGCGAGTCGTCGCCCTCGCCCTCATAGCCCCAGAACTCCAGTTCTGCAATGTTGCTGCGGGCATCGTTCGGACCGACATAGCGCACATAGCGGAAGCCGCGGCTCACATTTACATCGGCATAGTCCGTCTGGCGCAAAGTGCCCGTTTCGGGAATCAGGTAGAGGGGTACGGCATCCAGGAAGTCGGCGCTGTTGCTGCCCTCGAAGAGTGCAAGCTGCACTCGGCTGGGGCCGTTGCTTTCGTTTCGCGGGCACCACCCTACCCTAGTAATCACATGGGGTGTGCCCAAGTCAAGCCCCACCCAGGTACGGCTCTTGTTATACGACGCATAAAATGTGCTGATGTCGCCGTCGAAGGCAGAAGCGGGAAGGTTTACGGTTGTGGATGATCGCCCTGTCGCGTAGTCATAGCTGGGACTACCAATGGGCGTGCCCGTTAGCTTTGTGCCCCTCTCTTGGCTCCATAAAGGCAAGGCAACAGCAACTAGTACACCCCAAAGAGTAAACTTGGCTAATAGGTTTTTGTGCATAGTCGATGTTCTCAACAGGTAAAGATGATAAGGACGGTTAGAAAATGCGGGAGGCGGGTTTAGGAAATACTGGAGGCGGGTTTAGGAGGATTTATACCCTATCCCAGATAGTAGCGCAACAGGCTGTTGCGGCTTCCCTGGCGCAGCTTGCGGATGGCCTTCTCGCGAATCTGGCGTACGCGCTCCCTTGTCAGGCCAAAGCGTTCGCCTATCTCCTCCAGGGTCATCTCCTGGTGGTTGATGCCGAAGCTCATCTCCACGATGTCTCTTTCTCGCTCGTTCAGCATACTGAGTGCCCGTGCAATCTCGGTGTTCAGGCTCTCCTTGACCAGTGCCTTGTCGGCCATGGGCGAGTCGGTGTTCACCATCACGTCGAGCAGGCTGTTCTCCTCACCTTCCACGAAGGGAGCGTCAACGCTGACGTGGCGGCCGCTGGCACGCAGGCTGTCGTTGATCTTCTCGGGCAACTCGTTCACCAGCTCGGCCAGTTCGTCGGGACTTGGCTTGCGCTCGTTCTCCTGCTCGAACTTGGTCATGGCCTTGCTAATCTTGTTCACGGCACTTACCTGGTTCAGGGGCAGGCGCACAATGCGGCTCTGCTCGGCCAGGGCCTGCAGGATGGTTTGGCGAATCCACCACACGGCATAACTGATGAATTTGAAACCGCGTGTCTCATCAAATTTCTCGGCAGCCTTGATGAGGCCTACATTCCCCTCGTTAATCAGGTCGGGCAGTGAAAGGCCTTGGTTCTGATACTGCTTAGCCACACTGACTACAAAACGCAGGTTGGCCCGGACCAACTTGTCCAAAGCCTGGCGGTCTCCCTTTCGGATGCGCTGCGAAAGCTCTACCTCTTCGTCAACGGTGAGCAGGCCCTCACGGCCTATTTCCTGCAGGTACTTATCCAGTGAGGCACTGTCTCTACTGGTGATACTCTTTGTGATTTTAAGCTGTCTCATTATACTACCTATGCTAAAATTGGGCCGCAAAAATAGAACTTTTTTTCGAGATATTCAATTTTCGCGTCCAAAAAAGTGCAAAATCGGTGCAAAGATAGTAAAAGATAATAAAAAAGTTACAATAAAAGGCAAAATAATTCACCTAAAATCAAAAAAAGGTGTATCTTTACGCCGAAAATTCAAAATTATAAACCAAATAAACAAAGAATCATTATGAGTACCGGATTAATTATTGTACTGGTTGTAGTGGGCGTTTTGGTCCTGTGGTGTGTGGGAATCTACAATGGGCTGGTGTCCCTGCGCAACAATCGCGAGAATGCATTTGCCAATATTGACGTGCAGCTGAAGCAGCGCTACGACCTGATTCCTCAGCTGGTAGCCACCGTAAAGGGCTATGCCGAGCACGAGAAGGGGCTGCTCGAGAGCATTACCCAGGCACGTGCCGCTGCCATGAATGCCACAACCATCAACGAGAAGATTGCTGCCGACAATGCGCTCAGCAATGCACTGGCCGGCCTGCGCGTATCTGTTGAGGCTTATCCCGACCTGAAGGCCAACCAGAACTTCATGCAGCTGCAGAGCGAGATTGCCGACATCGAGAACAAGCTGGCTGCTGCCCGCCGCTTCTTCAACAGCGCCACCAAGGAACTCAACAATGGTGTTCAGCGCTTCCCGGCTGTGCTCTTCGCAAACATGTTCGGCTTCCACACCGAGCCGATGTTCGAGGTGCCGGCTACCGAACGTGCGCAGTACGACAAGGCACCCGAGATTAAGTTCTGACTGTCGGCAGGATGAAGTATGTAGGCATCTATACCCAGCAGGTACGCAACAACATCAAGAGCCTGTTCCTGCTGGCCCTCTTCCCCTGTATCATGCTGGGGGTCATCTATGCCTTCCTGGTCATTGTAAACTACCTGGGCGTCTATGACCCCGAGTATGGCATGACCGAGACGGTGGATTGGTCGTATGTCAACTACGAGGCCATGCAGATACTTCCCTGGGTAGTCATCTGCGTGGGCGTGTGGTTCCTTATCTCCTATTTCACCAATACGGCTATGATACGCCGCGCCACCGGGGCACGGCCCCTCGAGCGTCGCGAGAATCCGCGCGTCTATAACATCGTGGAGAACCTGACGATGACCTGCGGCATGCCCATGCCCAAGATCAATGTCATCGACGACCCGCAGCTCAATGCCTTTGCCAGCGGGGTCGACAACAGCAGCTATACCGTTACGGTCACCACCGGAATCTGCAACCGCCTCAACGACGAGGAGCTGGCCGGCGTCATAGGGCATGAGCTGACCCACATCCGCAACCGCGACACGCGGCTGCTCATCATCAGCATCATCTTTGTGGGCATCATGAGCACCCTGGCCAACCTGGCCCTGCGCTTCATGTGGAACAATATTATCTATGGAGGAGGCGGGCGCCGCAGCTCCAACCGCGAGGGGAAGGGCGGCGGGGTATCCATCATCGTGGTTATGCTTGTGGCGGCCGTGCTGGCCTTCATAGGCTACGTCTTCACCCTGCTTACCCGCTTTGCCATCAGCCGTAAGCGTGAGTATATGGCCGATGCCGGAGGCGCCGAGCTGTGCGGCAATCCCCTGGCCCTGGCCTCAGCACTCCGCAAGATTAGCAACGACCCGGCCCTAGGCGATACCCAGCGCGAGGATGTGGCACAGCTATTCATTATTCATCCGCAGTCGCTCACCTCGGGCCTTACCGGTCTTATGGATAATTTGTTCAGCACGCATCCCAGTACCGCAAGCCGTATTGCATACCTGGAACAGTTCTAAGGTTGGGTAGCGGCATAGGGCTTCTTCGTCCATAGTGTACGAACTTTGCTTTAATAATTGATAATTGGACTTTGCACCTTGCACAATGCGCAGTATCATTAATTGTTGGACAGGCTTGAGCCTGGTGTGGCGAATCTTCATCGGACTCATCGTAGGCGCCCTTTTGGGCCTTCTCTGCCCAGGTCTCACAGGAATAGGCATTTTGGGCAAGGTTTTCGTAAGCGCCCTCAAGGCCATAGCACCCGTCCTGGTGGCCGTCTTGGTGGCATCGTCCATTGCCCAGGCCGGTGGCGGCATGGGGCCACGCTTCCGCACCGTCATCCTGCTCTACTTGCTCACCACCTTCCTGGCTGCCATTGTGGCTGTGGTGGGCAGCTTCCTCTTCCCTGTTACCGTCAACCTGAAGGAGGCTGTGGCTGGTGAGGCACCCGGTGCACTATCTGACGTCTTCACCAACCTGCTCACCAATATGGTTTCCAACCCCCTGCTGTCCGTCAGCTCGGCCAACTATATCGGCATTCTCTTTTGGGCTATCGTGGTGGGCTTGGCTCTCAAGCTCAAGGCCAGCGAGACCACAATCCGCATGGTGAGTGATTTCTCCGAGGTCATCTCGCAGGCCGTGAAGTGGATAATCCAGTTCGCCCCCTTCGGCATTCTGGGCCTTGTCTTCGAGTCCGTGTCCGAGAGAGGGCTCGAGATATTTTCCGAGTACGGTCGTCTGCTGGCCCTCCTGGTGGGCTGCATGCTGTTCACCGCCCTCATTGTCAATCCCTTCATTTCCGCCCTCTTCATCCGTCGCAACCCCTACCCTCTCCTTTGGCGCTGTCTGCGCGAGAGTGGTGTTAATGCCTTCTTCACCCGCTCCTCGGCTGCCAACATCCCCATCAACATGAACCTGTGCCGTAAGCTGGGGCTCAACGAAGACTTCTATTCCGTCAGCATCCCACTGGGTTCTACTATCAACATGGAGGGAGCAGCCGTCACCATCACCGTGCTCACCCTGTGCGTTGCCCACACCCTGGGTTTGCAGGTCTCTTTTGTATCGGCCCTCATGCTCAGCCTTATCGCCACGTTTGGTGCCTGTGGTGCATCGGGCGTGGCTGGCGGCTCACTCCTGCTGGTGCCCATGGCCTGCTCTTTCTTCGGTATCTCGCCCGATATAGCCATGCAGGCCGTTGCCGTGGGATTCATCATCGGTGTGGTGCAGGATTCTGTTGAGACGGCCCTCAACTCCAGTGCCGATGCCTTCTTCACCGCTACTGCCGAGTATCACGACCGCCGGCCTTCTTAGCCCCTATCTACCCAACTGTGCCGGAATCTCCAGCCGAGTCAATAGGACGAACGAGCCGACTCAAATGGGAGAACGAGCCGGGCCGATAGGGATAATGAGCCGAGCCATTAGGGACAGCAGCTCGGGGTACACGGTGCTGTGCCCCGGGGCGCATGATTGTTTGCCCCGGGCCACACGTTCGCGTGCCCCGGGGCACATTAAAAAGTAAAATAGGCCGCCACCCGCCGGGATATTAGCGGATGGCGGCCCTGAACAAAAGTCACATGAGCTTTTCGCCTATTCTTGAGATTGCCTACTTTTCTTTTATGATCTCTTTCTTCATTCATCCGCGATATGTACGACTTCCGACCTGAAACTCATCTGCGGGAATATATTCTGTCGGAATCAGAGGAAGATCTTCCTTATCCATATGTTCCCATTCAATATCTACTATATCATCAAAAATAAGTTCATTTGGTCCAGGCCATGCAAAATCGTTAATAGTGCCTTTTCCCATCTTTTTCCCATCTATCCAATAGAATTCCATTTCCAAGAATTCATATACTATTCTTTCTATTCTTTCTATAGTTCTATTGTTGAATTGTTTTATTTCCTCTGCTGTAAAAATCGCCCCCTCATAATCATCATCAAACATTCTCACAATGTGGAAATTATCTGAATAGACTCTTAGCTGTAAATCGCATCTGCCGTCTGTGTATAATCTTACGATTTTAAGTTTGATGTATATCAATTTGTCTTTTGAACACTTATTCGCAGTCGTAGTTTTGTCAAAAGCAGGTTGGGATTTGATTATTTTTCCAATCTCTTCGGATAGCGTTTTAGTAAATAGATCTGTTTCAATCGTGAATTTTATACAACTTTTATTCAAACCGCTTGAGAGTACAAAATGGTTCTGGACAGTAACTCTCTTGGATGGATTCCATGGATAAATAGTTTTATCATATTTTGCATAATAAGAAAAATTCTCTAATTCTATTTTATCTTGCAAAAGAAGAGTCTCACTTTTTTGCTGCCAATCGTCAATATCAATATATGACTTTGTCTTAAATTTTATGTCTGTATCTGTTTTTTTGTCATACAAAATGACAGAAACGTCAAAATCAATACGATTCTCAGTCCTCTCTATGTTGTCAATCAATAGAGAAGAAGTTCCATTATAGTCAATTAGTTTCATCATTATAATAACAATAATACTATTTTGCAAAAAAATAAACACCGCCATTTCGCGGTCCGACATACATTTGGAAACGTTTGTCAAATGGATAGAAGTTTCTGTGATATACAATACCTGTCTGATTATTTATGTTTATGTGATAATATCCTGGATTCCCGTTATACCGACCAGGAAGAATATATCCCGTACTATTATCAAATGTATGAGACATTCCGTACTTCACCACATAATTATCCATTTCTTTTGGAAAAATATGAAAATAAATTGTTATATCCGCAGTTCTACATGGGAAATACTATATAATGTTGTTCTTTTTTCCTTATGGTCTGTATGCCCACATCCTGCAACCCCGTTTGGACAGAAACGTCCTTGAGGATCTGTTTGCCCCCAATTGACCATAATAAGAGGGAGGCGTCTAGACGTAATAGTATCATATTGAATGATTGTGTCATTGGGATCTGGTTGTGGATTAAATGGCGGAGGCTTTGCCGATGGCGGTCAAGGACGTAAGTGGATCTTTTTCCCGTCCTGGATATACAGCCCCTTCTGCGGTGCCTTCTGGAGCCTGCGGCCCTGCAGGTCGTACATGGCTCCTTTCCCCAGGGAGGGGTCGGGGGTGGGTCTTATTTCCTTTATTGAGTTCTCATTTCCGGGCTGTGGCCATACGTCATAAAGTACCTCACCGTTCCGCTCGAAGTGAGCAAGGATGGTGGTATATGGAGAGGGTTCGTACCAGACTTCTTGAAAATGAGCAGCAACTTCCTGCGTCTCACTTGGCCCGAAAATGCAGTCCGGCCCATCCCAGGACGTTATACCAATGCCGTCTATCAGTTTGTATCCCTTGTCAGTTATGGTGTATGTCTGTTTATGCTCACCCCCAAAGTAACCCTCTCCTAATTCCTGAGCAGTACCTAATGTATTATATAGGTTTAGACCGTCTGCTATTGATGAGATTAGTCTGTAAATCACTCCTATCCTTTTGCCGGTTTCCCAGTCTCCGAAACTATAGGAATTGGCGGGGATGAGCATTCCATGGCTATCATCCGGAACGGAAAGTTTCACACGATAGTATTCTCTTATCCCGTCATCTGCACTATCTGGAATATAGTGAAACTCACATATCAGATAGCAGAGAGAATCTGGTCTCGCTTCACGCTGGCAGAAGACTGTGTACATGTCGGTATAATAGCTGAAAAGATTCTCGTGGGTATAGACATCCTTTACATAGTACCCTATTTGTTCAAAGTTCGGCACCCATTCCTCTCCGCTCTTTGTGTACCAGCTGTCATACTTAGACCTATCCAAGCGAAGTTCAGTCCACTTGGTTCCGATTGGAAAGTAATTAGGACCCCAAATTTTCTTTGATGTTGAAGATAAAGTGGCTATGGAAAGGAATAGCATCAACCACAAAAAGATAAAAGTTCTCTTCATATTACTATAGACTTTTTTGTACTTACTTACTTTTTTGCCATTCAAGATGCACTTGATAATTAAAGATGTGAATTGACATAATGCAGATAGTGATGCCTTGTCTGGGTACGGCCTCTATTTTCCTTCCGTCCTCTCCAATCTGGGATAGAGGGTGCAAAGTGCAGGTAGGCCAGGGCTAATTCTGACTCCATCTGTTCGGCTTCGGCGTTTATCATAACAACTGCATCGAATTCGGGGAAGAGAAGGAGAAGCTGTCCGTTCGACCCCTCTGCCCGTACAAGGCCGGAACGGCAATGCCACATCTGATATCCGAATCCCTGAATCCAGTCGTTTTCATACAGGTTAAGCCCGCTTTGAGACAGTTCCTCGTATCGGACGTCCCTGGGGCAGCTGGCGGTCTGGAAGCTGATCATCTGTCTCACCCATTTGCGAGGTAGGATTCTCTGTCCCTCCCACTTCCCATTCTGTACGAGCAAGGAGCCTATGCGTGCCATGTCCTGAGTGGTGGTATGCAGACCCCATCCGCCTGCTGATATGCCCTGCGGACTGCATTCCCATTCAATGTTTTTGATGCCGAGAGGTTCAAACAGGCGCGTGTGCAAATATTCCGGCAATGACTGGCCCGTCACCTTCTGCACGATGGCCGACAGCATATAGCCAGCCATCGGGTCGTAGTAGAAATAGCTGCCTGGAGTATGAGGTACGGGCTGTGCCAGGTAGTTCTTCGCCCAGTCATCGCCCTGGCTGCAGGGTGTGTTCTTGTCATGCCCGGTGGTCATAGTGAGCAGATGCCTGACAGTCATCGCCAGCAGGTTGGCACTCGGCTGGGCTGGCAGCAGGTCGGGGAAGAAACCGGCCACCTTGTCATCCAGGCTCAGCAGGCCTTCATTCTCTGCCAGACCGACAGCCATAGCCGTAACGGTAGCACTCAGTTCATGCTGGTCGCGAGGCGGGGCGGAGACGTTTTCTGCATTCTTCCAATCGGCCAGGAGACGGCCATGCTGCATGATGGAAACGTTAATCGCCTCCATATCATATTCGTCAGCTGCTTCGATGAAATTCTCCATCGCCTGGTTTACGTCCTGGGCATGAGACTGCCAAACGTCATTATTGGGTGATGAGGCCATGGCTGACAGGGCCGTAACAAAGGCCAGGCAGCATAGCATTACGATGCGTGAAAAGACGATGGATTCCTTCATAATCTACTTGTTGTTACTTTTTTCAAGGCAAAGGTAGGAAAATTTTTGCTATGCGTCAATTTTTCTTCATTCTTTTTATTAATCCCCGTAAGTCTGCTGTCTATGGTTAGCAAAAGCCGTGTCTTTCAACCCCTCTCCTGATATTGACATCAGTGCTTATCCCCGCGGCGCGGGATATAAGTAGGCAATAACTCCCTCCTCCTGTATGCTTTTACTCAAGGTTGGTAAGTCTTATCTGAAAAGGGATAGGTCTTGGCGTGAAAACAACGCCGTTGTTTCGTCAAAACATCGGTGTAGGAAAGGCAAAACAACGCCGTTGTTTTTGTCTTCTCAAGCAAACCACTAAAATCAGTATACAGCACATGGAACTTATTCCTCAGAGCTTTCTGTATAATTTCTCTATAAAGTCTCTATTATATAGGGATAGAGATCTTATAGAGGTTTTATAGAGAGTTTATAGCTTCTTTACTTAGGTCTTACTGAGATCATACTTTACTGTTCTTTAGGTTTTGGCTCGGCCGGTATGAGCTTTGCCCCAAAAGTCGTCTTATCCGGGATTTCTGGGGACAGATAAAAAGGCCGCCACCTACTGGGATTACAACGGATGACGGCCCTGAACAAAAGTCACATGAGCTTTTCGCCTGTTTTTGAGCTTGCTTGCCTTAATCCTACTTTTCCTGTATTGTTTCCTAGCTTCGCATGGATAAGATACCTCTACAGATTCCTTACCACACCCATGAACAGGATGTTTCCGTTCTGGTTCTCTTGAATGGCAAAGAAGAAGGGGCGGTCAACATGGAAAGGGATGTACTCGGGCTCTTCCACTGGGCCATCGCTTGTTGCCATTCCTGCCCAGGTTACAGCCGCAGCCTCGGCACCCTTCTCGTTCACTTTCAGCACGGCATTCTGCTGTATGTCTGATACGGCCAGCGGTTGTGGGCTGAGGCGCGACAGGTCAGCCTGCTGCACGTCGAAAATAGCATTTAGGCCCATCTTTTGGAATACGGGCTTTAACTGCTGAGACTGGGATACCTCGAAGCGAGGCAGCATCATATCCACATACAGGGTGCTGAGGCTGGAGACTGCTTCGCTCCAGGTGGCTGTATCAAGACCTTTCAGGCAAGCCTGCAGCGACACGCCCTCATGCGGCAGACCGAAGATCATGCTATAGCGTTTCCGGTTATACTGTCCGAAGTCGAGTGCGGCAAGGTCGAAGCTGGCGGCTTTGGCATAGCGCACAAAGAACTGGTCTCTCCTGTGCATCATCTGCACCTCCGACTTGGTGCCGTCCTGGTTGGTGAAGGTGCCGGTTCTGGTGGCCTCCTCAAAGAATCCTTCCACCCAGGGTGCCTTGAAGTAGAGGGCATTAGCCATGGTGAGCACACAGTCCATCGGTCCGTCGTCCACGATGCGTTCTATCAGCCCCCTGGTCTTCTCCTTGCACCATCGGTTTATGGTGCTGCCTGCTGCCTGGTCGGCAAAGTCAATAGCCTCCACCTCGGTGCTGTAGAAGTTACGGCTGTCCTCGATGAAGCTGCGATAGACAGGCAGTTTATA
Source organism: uncultured Prevotellaceae bacterium (assembly GCA_946407895.1). Classification (GTDB taxonomy): domain Bacteria; phylum Bacteroidota; class Bacteroidia; order Bacteroidales; family Bacteroidaceae; genus Physcousia. Next base: position 98,975 of record CAMJQA010000001.1, on the reverse strand, counting down.
CTGCATCCACAGGGCATTGTTGCTCAGGAAGCAGACACTGTCGTCCGCGATGTCCAGCTGCGAGGCCACCTTGCGCTGGTAGCTGTCCAGGCTGCTGAGGTCGGACTCCTTGAGGTTCAGCAGGGCACACATCTCCTGCAGGGTCTGTCCGCTGCATCCGTTGGCCAGCGAGGAGAGCAGCACGCCGGCGCTGAAGGGAGACACCACTACGTTTTCCTGCCCGTCACTGGCCGAGAGGCTTTCCCTGACAAAGCGCAGGGCGAAGTCCTGCAGGGCGCTGCCCACAGCACGCTCGTCGTCCGTCAGGCTGCCTGCATATAGGGCAGCGTTGAACGGGGTGAACTCATTCTCCACTACGCTGAGGGTACGCAGGGCCGCGCCCTCGGTCTGCCCTTTCTCTTCCTCTTCCTTCGGCTGAGGCTCCACATTGGGGGTGTTCTCATCGCTGCTGCAGGAGGAGCACAGAGCTGCTGCTGCAAACACAATCATAATAGTTTCTTTCGTTTTCATTTGTTTTCGATTTTGTAGTGAATATTAATATCGTTTTGGTTAACTATTTCATGAACTTGCGTCCGTGCCTGATATATACACCCTTTTGAAGAGCATCTTTTACACGGCGCCCTTGCAGGTCGTAGATGACGTCTTCAGCAGAATGCTCATGCACCTTTCCTATGCCCTGAAAATCATCGGGCAGAGGCAGAATGGCCTTGAAATCCTTCCAGAGAGGCGATGCCTTGTATTGGGCAACTAAGTGCTCGGGGACATAGAGAGTTACGCTCTTTCTGATGGTAAAACTTCTACTATCCGTCTGAGGCATGGAATTGCAGAGCAAATATACGGTTTCCATATTAGTGGTTCCGAGAAAAGCCCCTTCCCCTATTACCTCCACAGAGGGCGGGATAAGAACGGACTTCAAGTTTTTAGCATACCCAAAGGCGTAGTTGCGGATTTCCCTTACTCCGTCGGGAATGACCAAATGCTCCACTTCTTCACCTTGCACAATCAGGCTGTTTGTAAAACGCATAGGATTACAATAGGGACCGTCAAATTCCATTCCGCATAAAGACTCGATGCTCTGAAAGTCTGCATACTTCAGACTCCTACATTGTGAAAAAGCATAGGCGCCTATCGTGCGGACAGAGGCCGGAATGGCTACATATTCCAGACTGTCGCACTTTTCAAAAGCGTATGTGCCGATGCTAACCACCTTATCCGACAAATCGAGCTCTTTCAAACTATGGCATCCCCGAAATGCATTCGCTTCAATCACAGCAGCTGAATGCTGGAATCTTACCGATTGAAGGTTAGTGCAATTACTGAAGGCATTGGCACCTATACTATCTATGGAAGCGGGAATGGTTACAGACCGCAGGCCCTGATGATGTTCGAATATAGATTCATTAATATGTCTGACAGACATGGGTATGACCAGGTCGGAGATTTCCTCTCCACCGATAATTAAGTGGCGGGCATGATACAGAGGACTTGACCCCCTATTGTCATACGTTATTCCAAACAAAGACTCCAGGCTGCTGAATTCCGCCCATTCCAGACTGTTACAGCCCATGAAGGCAAAGCTTCCGATATGGGTAACAGCATCGGGAATAGAGATATGGTTCAGCTTTTCACAATTGAAAAAGGCGTTTTTCCCAATATCACTCAACGCAGGCGGCAGGATGACAGACTCCAAGCTCTTGCATTCTTGGAATGCCAGCTCCTCTATTTTTGTTACAGATTGGGGAATATTGACCTGTTCCAAACGAGCACATCCGTTAAAGCATCCCCAGGGTATGCGGGTTATATTGCTCGGCAATACCACTTTCCTCAGATTGGGACAATAAGAGAAGATAGCTTCTCCCTCTATCTCCACGCCCTCAGGAATTGCTATCGAATCCAGTTGGAAGCACAGAAAAAAGGCTCCTTCATTTATTTTCCTCAATGTGGGAGGAAAAGTAACTGACTTAATGTAACTCTCATAAAATGCCCTTTTCCCAATCTCCGTAACTATGTATTCCTCATCTTCATAGTGAATGGCAGAGGGAATAACGATGTCACCCGTATAGCTCCGCCCGTAGCCACTCGAAACAATAGTTGCCTCTTTGCGTTCCTTATCAAAGTTGCAGAAAAAGCCTTCTATCGACCCATTATCCATAGGCTTGGTGTTCATAGCCTCCGCCATATTGTTCACCTCGCCGATAAAGAGCGGCACGCGATGTACTTTGTCATAAAGTACGAACTGGAAGTCCCTGTCCACTGTTATACGCCATGGAGATTCCCCAAAGCCCGTACCGTTAATTACCGTTATGCCGGCAGCCTCTGTACCGTTCTCGTCTATGCTGTACGAGACAAATTGTTGCGATGAGCCCACGTAGCAAGGTTTCTCCTCCGTCATGCGAGTCAGGTCGGCTCGGTTGCGGTCGAACATATCTTTCATACCCATATCAGTAAAGACGGAGTCCAAGTCGCTCTTCATATCCACCTTAAAGCGCGGAATGCGAAGGTTGATTTTATGAAATTGCAGCCCGTCAAGAGCCTGGAGGAACCGGTCGCGGGTCAGAGCCGGCCGTTCCTTGTCTCCCTTGGGCAAAAAGACAAGCATACCGAAATTATGCTTTCCCGGCTGGGTCTCTTTATTACCATACTCCAGCTCCACGGCCAAGTAGTCGTCCGTTTCCATTGCCGGCATCATTCCCAGGCCAGAAAGCATGTCCACCTCGGTTGTACTGCCGTCCCGGTTGCGGAAGATTCCCTTATATGTATCTTTCTGGTCGAAGTACTTTGGCCACTTCCCTTTGAAGTAAAGCGAGTTGGCAATCATAAAAGTCATGGCGTAGCTGGGTTTGTCCATAATCTTCTCTATCAGTCCATGAGACTTCTCCTTCGCCCATGCATTTATCTGATTGACTGTTTCTTGAGTACTGAAATCCACATTCTCGGGTTCTGCCTCATAATAATTCCGGATATCTTGATAGAACGTCTCCAGGAATGGGTAGCCCCGTTGTGTCCACAATCCGTTTATGAGTTCCAAATTGACGTATTCTTCTTCTTGCAGAGCCAGCATAGATTCCACAAGCTGCATATTATAGCTGTTCACTTGCTCATCTGTATAATTGCCAATGCCCATTGCCTCACGTATCTGCTCCAGGGTATTGCCCGATGTACCATTCATCAGCATTGACAGAGCCATCTGTGCACTAAGGGGCGACATTACCACATTGGGGTCAGCACTTCTCTTTATCATCGTGTCATAGAGGCGGAAAGCAAAATCCGACATTTCGTCAGCCGGTTCTTTATCCTCGTATTTTACCGTACATATCTTGCACGCCTTTCCGCCTCCGGGCCGGAAGACGATATGGCTGACATTCGTATTGGAAGGTTTTACGCGCTGTGCATAGTTGATGCCGGGGAAGAACTCGCTACCCGACTGGTAGTAGAGGCCCATGGGATTGCCCAGGAAACCTACCTTATAGACCACATTGTCCCAGGCAGGCAGCTCCTCGCCCTCGTTCAGGATGTTGCGGTAATAAACGATGCGGGCTGTCTGGCGCGATAGCTTTACACTTGTCACCTGGCTCGAGGAGGCGTAGCGGAACTCGTCGCCGTACTCGAAGCTCTTGCGGAAGTCATAGAGCAGAGCCTCGTCCAGCACCTGGTTGCCTTTGATGCCTCGGGCATAGACGAGCGAGTCGCCCCTCTCGGCACGGATATAGCCGACGAGCGACTTGTCGCTCCGCATGAGGTTCAGGTACATGGCGTTCTGTATCTCAGTGGTGCCCTGCAGGGTGAAGGTCTCCACGGAAGCGTCGTCGTAGTGTACTTCCCACGACGTGCCCTCCCTCCAGACCTGCTGGGCCTGCATGCAAAGGGCCGATGCCATTAAGGCAAGTAGTATGATGCACTTTCTCATATCGTATATTTCTTTAAACATGCTTCAAGGGTTTCTGTAGCTACTTGCTCGTCCATCTTTTTCTTCATGCGCTGCTTACGCATTGAAACGCTGGTGGGCGAGATGGAGAAGATATTGGCAATGACAGGATTGGGCACCTTCATCATCACCAGGCAGCAGAAGCGCACATCCTCGCTGCTCATAGCCGGATAGGCACGGCGCAGCTTGGCCGCAAAGTCGGGCAGCACCATATTCGTATTCTCCTCGATGAGTTGCCAGGCCTCTTCGTTCAGGTCGATATGCCCGGCCTTGTTGCGCTTGGTATTAAGGATGGGCAGCAGAATGGCATAGAGATGCTCGTGATAGCGGCGCTGAAGGTCCTCGTTCATCTCCCTCACTTCAGCTTCGTTCCTTACGGCTTCGTCTGCCAGTCGTCGTGCCTCCTGCTCTGCCTCCTGGGCTTGCCGGGCACGCCGCCGCAAAGCCGCTACGGCATAGGCACTCAGCAGAACGATGATGACGAGAATCAGAACAAGCCCCAGCAGACGGCTGTTCATCTGCGAGCGCAGAACTTGTCGCTGCTGGGCGGCCTGTGTCATCTGATGGTCGTGCTGTAGGCGATGGATTCGGGCCGTAGCGGCCGAGGCTTCCTGCGCTCTGACGGAATCGGTGAGGGCAGCCAAGCGCCGTGTCTCCTCGAGTGCCAGAGCCATTTGTCCCTGCCCCTCGTGCACATCGGCCAGCAGGCGCAGCAGCTCAATACGCGTATAGCTGCCGTCGCTCCTCAGCCAGTCGGCAATGTGCTGCTCCAGCTTGTCGTAGTCTTGTTCATAGTAGAGTTGATAGGCCTGGGTCAGATGGAAGAGCTCGTCGTGGCAAATGCTGTCATGCTCGCTGACGGCACGGGCCAGGGCTGTGCTCATGGCATCGGTATCCTCGGTTTGCAGATACACTTGCCCCAGCATCAGCTGGCATTGTGCCCTGAAGAGAGACGAGTCGGCATCGGCCATCGCGTAGGCCCGCTGCAGGCTGCTGGCGGCCCTACCATAATTGGCCTGAGTGAACTCCGCCACGCCTATGTTATAATAGGTATGGGCTATCTTCTGCACCTCCTGGGTCTGCTGAGCCGCCTCGAGCATCTTCTGCAGGCGTTCGGCCTGAAGCAGGAACATGTTTTTCTGCTCGTAGAAACGGGCCAGGCGGCTGTTCAGCTCGTACTGCACCTCCGCCCCTACCCCATCCATGTCGGCTGCCTGGAGCCATAGTTGGAGCGCGCTGTCCTCCTGTTCGTGCTGCATGCAGTCTTCTCCCTGGCGAAGCAGGCGCATGGCCTGGGCCGCAGGCTTCTCGGAAATCACCGAGTGGCACCCCGTGCCAAGGATGGGAAACAGGCCGAGGAGGAGGGTTAAGAACATAATCTTTTTCATTCCGATATAGTTTTTGGAACGTTTGCGGGGGCAAAGTTACATCATTTTTTTTCGCCTTGCAAGAGGGTACGCACACTTGTATATGCCGCGAAAGGGCACTTTCTCCTGTTTCGTCCTGATTTTCAGCTGTATATATGAATATCGATATGTATATATACAAATTGGGGCACAGGCTTTCAAAATCTTGCGCAAAGGCCTTTACACAATAAAACAAAGGCCTATCCGCATAAAACGGAAGGCCTTGTGTGGGTGTATTATTTGCATTCCGGGCGTCGGTTAATTTACATTTTCCCTATTCAAACCTATAGTCGTGGAAGAACCACCTTCCCTTGGCGAAGCGGGCCTTCAGGTAAATGGCGTTGAAACAGCCGCGAGCCGACAGATAGCCCATGAAGGTGTATGCCGGCTGAGCCTCGACGGCTGTGGCTAGAGTGGTGAGCAGCAGGCGGTCTTCTATCGTTAACTCCTTGGGTAACAAGGGGGTAAGGCCTGTCCGCCCGGCGTCGTCAAGTCGCAGCATAACGGCGTATTCCTTCTGGAAGCTAAACTCATATTCCAGCAGTTCCAGATTGATGCTGCGGTTGATATCCCTGGCGTAGAGTATCAGTTCGCGTTCGGTATCGAACTTTTCCTGTTCCTTGTCGTACTCTCCGTCGAGGTTGGCAAGTATCCTGCCGCCTTTTTGCCAGTTCACAATAGGCCAGATGTCGCTACTGAGGCTGGTTTTTGCCCAGTAGTCATACCTGCGGTTTTCCTGGCGCTCCAGGACGACTCCTTCTGCCACCGAATCTGTCTTCAGCCATTTGGAGACGACCTCGTTGCCATAAACAAACGGGTTTTTCAGATAGCGCAGTTCGCCCGTAAACCAGCGGGCGGGCACCAGCACCGTATCGCCAGGCAGGGTGATGCTGCCATATCTTTTCTGCAACGTTCGCCGGAGTGCGCTATTCTCCTTGGAATCAGCGTTTTGCAATGCGCCAAGCCAGCATAATTCCCAATGTTCTCCGGCTGCGTTTGGTTGGTATATAACGAACTCGGAGGGCGGCAACTGCAACTTGCCGGCCTGGTGCATAGCCTCTGTAGGGCAGAGGTAGTAGCTGTCTCCGTAAGGCTTGTGGAAGCCCTTTCCCGTAGCAAAGTGTAGTGGTTCCATGTTGTCTATGCCTACAGTAGCTTGACTATCAACGTACTGGGCATAGAAACCATCAACCAGTTCCTGCTTGCTATAGGGGCGGGGTAGGGGACGCTCCTGCCACTGAGCCAGCATTGCCTGGCTACTCAGGAGCAGACAGGCAATGACGAGGTTGTGGGCTTTCATAAGTCTTTCTTCTTAGGAATTAGCCGTAGTATTCTTTAGTTATTCTTCAGCATCTCGAAGAGCTTGTCGAGCTTCGGAGCCATGATAATCTCCGTGCGGCGGTTGCGGGCGCGGCCCTCAGCCGTCTCGTTGCTATCCACAGGCTTGAACTCGCCGCGGCCGCAGGGCTGTATCTGCAGGGGCTGCACGCCGTAGGTCTCGGTGAGGATGCGCACAACGCTGGTGGCACGGATTACGCTCAGGTCCCAGTTGTCTTGGAACACAGCCGTCTTGATGGGCACGTTGTCCGTGTGTCCCTCGATATAGACGTCGATGTCGGTCTGCTTGTTCAGCACCTGAGCCAGCTTGCCCAGCGCATTCTTGCCCTGTGCGTTTACGATGGCCTTGCCCGACTCGAAGAGCAGCTTGTCGCTCATAGCCACATAGACCTTGCCGCCTTCCTCGCGGACGGTAAGCTCGTCGCTGCTGAAGCCCAGCAGGGCATCCTTCACATTGCTGAGCAATGACTGTACGCGACGGTTCTGTTCGTTGATCATGCGCTGCAGCTCGGCGATGGTCTTCTCGCGGTCGGAGAGCTGGTTCATCTTTTCGGCCAGCGAACTGCTCAGCTTCTGGTTCTCGTTCTGGTTGTTGGCCAGCAGCGACTGATAGTTCTTCACGCTGCTCATCAGCCGTTCGACGTCTTCGCTCAGCGTGGCGTTCTGTCCGCGAACGCCGCTGAGTAGCTCAGCCAGGCTGTCGCGACTTGTGATGGCTGCCCAACGGCCAGCTTCACTCAACTGAAATGATTTTTTGCTTGCACACGATGAAGCAAGCAGGAGAACGGTCATAATTGCCGTCAGAAATCCAAATTTTCTCATCTTCTTTCCAGATTAATAAATTGGTAATACAATAAATTTCTTCACTAAAAGACTGTTGCTCAGCCTGATAAAGCCTCTGCTTGGCCTCTGAGAATCGTTTTTTCCGCGCCGCCTCGGCCGGAGGGCGGGAAAATCGGATTCTCGCAAGGCATCAGAAGAACTTTGTCTCCTCGCCGAGCACCTCGCTCAGCAACAGATTGGCCAACCGGCTGGTGCCAAGACGGAACCACTGGTTGGTGAGCCACTTCTCGCCGAGCACCTCCTTTACAATAGTATAATATACGAGGGCATCATGAACGGTGTTGAGTCCGCCGGCCGGCTTGAAGCCAATCTGGATGCCCGTCTTGTCATAATACTCCTTGATGGCCTGGCACATGACGTAGGCGGCCTCGGGTGTGGCGGCAGGCTTCTCCTTGCCCGTGCTCGTCTTGATGTAGTCGGCTCCTGCGTACATTGCCAGTATGCTGGCCTTCTTGATGTTCTCGGCGCTGCCCAGCAGGCCTGTCTCCAGGATGACCTTCATCTTCTTGTCGCCGCAGATGGCCTTCAGCTCGCCGATTTCATCGCATACGCTTTCGTAGTCGCCGCTCAGGAACTTACCTACGCTCATGACGATGTCAATCTCCGTAGCGCCGTCCTTGATGGCAAGTGCCGTCTCCACCGTCTTCACCTCGATGAGTGCCTGCGACGAGGGGAACGATCCGCTGACGCAAGCCACCTCAACGCCCTCAACCTCCAGGCTCTGGCTTACTATCTTGGCGAAACAGGGATATACGCAGATGGTAGCGGGGTGGGGTAGGTCGGGGTACTGGTTGTCGAAATCGTTAATGCGTTCGGTAAACCTAAGTACGCTCTCCTCGCTGTCGGTGGTCTTCAGGGTTGTCAGCTCAACGCTGCCCATCAGGAATTTCTTCACCGCCGGCGTGTCGTTCTCGGGCACTTTCTGCTCGATGATTCGGGCCACTTTTGCAGCAATCTGGGCATCATCGAGCTTGGTGTTGTACAGACTCAGGGTCTGCTCATACTTGTTCAAAACTTCTGCCATTATTCTTTATAATTTTGGGTTATTCTTATGTCGTTCCTTGTCTCTGCTTGTCTTCTTCTGGAAGCTCTTCTCAAGGGCTTCCGTCAGGTCAACACCTGTCTGGTTAGCCAGGCAGATGAGCACCCAAAGCACATCGGCCATCTCCTCGGCTGGGTCCTGCTTCTCGCCCTCCTTGAAGGACTGATCTCCGTACCTGCGTGCCATGATGCGAGCCAGTTCGCCCACTTCCTCTGTCAGGCAAGCCATATTTGTCAGCTCGCTGAAGTAGCGAACGCCATACGTTTTTATCCAGGCGTCAACGCGCTCTTGTGCCTCTCTAAGTGTCATGCCCTAATTGCCTTATTCCTTGTTCTTTGTGTCCATACAGATTGTCACGGGCCCGTCGTTCAGCAGCTCCACCTGCATATCGGCTCCGAATACGCCCGTACCTACATTTCGGCCCATTCCATCGCTCATTTTGCGGCAGAATTCCTCGTAGAGGGGTACGGAGACTTCGTGCCTGGCTGCCCTGAGCCAACTGGGGCGGTTGCCCTTCTTGTAGCTGGCAAAGAGGGTGAACTGGCTGACTACCAGTGCCTCGCCGCCGACGTCCATGATGGAACGGTTCATAACGCCCTGCTCGTCGTCGAAAACCCTGAGGGCCAGTACCTTGCGCACCAGCCAGTCAACGTCTTCGCTGGTGTCGTCCTCGCAGATGCCCAGCAGGATGAGAAAGCCCGCTCCGATGCGTGAGTGAACCTCTCCGCCTATGCTTACTGATGCGTGCCGAACACGCTGAATTACAATTCTCATTATGCAAAGATAGAGTTTTTACCTTATATAAAAAAGTATTTAACGCAATTTAATGTTTTATTCTTCTCTCTTTTCGGATAGGGGAGAGGTTGCCTGTCTTCCTGCCTTGTGCAGAAAATCTTTACACCTTCTGACCCCTTAAATAGACCGGCCTTGGTCGTTCCTATTCGTAATGGCCTTTGGATTTTTGCGCAAAGGCCTTCGCGCAAAATTTCTAAGGCCTTTCCGTAAATGCGCATCGGCCTTTCCGTTTTTTCCCGCTGGTCGCCGGCTTCGCAATGTGTTGACTTTTTCTTTACAAACAGAGTACCTCTGCTTATTCCTCAACAGTCTCCTCTGCCTTCTTGTCTCTGAAGAAATTGTAGATTATCTGTGCCTTCGATTCGCCTACAATATTCATCAGCTCCTCTAGCTCGGCGCCTTGTATCCTCTTAACGCTATGCAGCTTCTTCAGCAACAGTTCCTTCGTCTTTGGGCCAATGCCCTTTATCTGGTCTAACTGACTGGCAATCTGATGCTTGCTGCGCTTTTCGCGGTGGAACTTAATGGCATATCTGTGAACCTCGTCCTGTATCTGCGTGAGCAGGCGGAACAGGGCGCTGTCTGCCTTCATTCCTATTGTCTGGGGTGGGAAGCCGAAGAGTAGTTCGTGCGTTCTGTGCCTGTCATCCTTTGCAAGGCCGGCTATGGGAATATCCAGGTGTAACTCGTCTTCCACAACCTGCCTTACCACCTCCATCTGGCCGCGTCCGCCGTCCGTGATAATCAGGTCGGGTAGGGGAGTCTCTTCCTCCATCATCCTGCTGTATCGGCGGCGTACTACCTCCTGCATGCTTGCGTAGTCGTCTGGGCCCTCTACCGTCTTGATGATGTACCGCCGGTAGTCGGCCTTGCTGGGCTTGCATTTCTTGAAAACAACGCAGCCTGCCACGGCATCCGTACCGCTTATATTGCTGTTGTCGAAGCACTCAATCTGCATCGGCAGGCGGTCCATTCCCAGCGCATCCTGCAGCTCCTTCATCAGCCTTACACTCTTCTGCTCCGGGTTCAGCTTGTCGCTCTGGTTCAGCCGGTCCTTCTTGTACTGCAAGACGTTCAGCTTGCTCAGTTCCAACAGCTTCTTCTTGTCACCCTTTTGGGGTATCGTTGTCACCACGTTTTCTAATGGAAGTTCCACGGGGAACGGTACGATAACTTCCTTACTTTCACTGCCATAGCGACTGCGCATTTCAACAATTCCTGAAACCAGAAGGTCTTCTTTCGATTCATCGAGGCGTTTGGCATACTCGAACGTAAAGGCTTGGTTTATGCACCCGTTCGTAACGTGCAGGTAATTAATGTATGCCACCTTGTCGTTGTCCTCTATGTTAAAGACGTCTATGTTGTGGAGCGTATTGCTTACCACCTCGCTGCGGCTTCTGTAGTTCTCCAGGAGCAGGTATTTCTTCTTTATCAACTCGGCTTCCTCAAACCTCATTTCTGCTGCCAGGGCCTGCATTTCCTGCATCATTTTCCGCTCAAGTGCAGCCGTATTCCCCTTCAGAATCTCAATTGATTCGGCAATGTACTGCATGTACTCCTCGTGTCCCTGACGCCCTACGCACGGCCCTTTACAGTTCTTGATGTGGTATTCCAGGCACAGTTTATGCTTGCCTGCCCGAATGCTTTCCTCCGAAATCTTCTCGTGGCAGCGGCGTAGCGGATAGAGGTTCTTTATCAAGTCCAGCAGGGCGTATAGGGTGGGGACGTGGCTGTAAGGCCCGAAATACGTGCCGTACTTCTTATTGATTTTTCGCGTTTGGAATATGCGTGGCAGATACTCGTTCGTTACGATAATGCTGGGGTAGGTCTTGCCGTCCTTCAGCAGGATGTTATAACGCGGATTCCATTGTTTTATGAGGTTGTTTTCCAGTAGCAGCGCATCTTCCTCCGTGTTTACGACGATGTATTTTATGTCCCTGATTTTGCTTACCAGTATGGCTGTTTTCCTATTGTCGTGCTCCTTTGAGAAATAGGAATATACCCGCCTTTTTAGGTTCTTGGCCTTCCCCACGTAGATAATCGTGCCGTCCTCGTCGAAATACTGGTAGCAACCAGGCTTTTCCGGCAGGTTCAGCACGATGCCGCGCAGGTATTCCTCAATCTGCTTCCTGTCTTTTTTTACCGATTCATTTCCCATTCTACCGCATTTATAATCCTTACTTGTCAGCCTTATATGCCGCCGCTTTTATAAGCTACTGGCCCTGTTTCCTGCTGGGTTTATATCTTCAGCAGCGTTGTCATTTCCACCTCAGGGTCAAATACAGCCCTGCCGTTCAGACCTTCGCCAGTAAGTTCTATGATGAAGTTGATATAGATGTTTTTGGGATTAAACTGCTTAACCAGATTGTATGCAGCTTTCATACTTCCTCCTGTAGCCAACAGATCGTCGTGCAGAAGCACTACATCCTTCTCCTCTATGGCATCGGAGTGAATCTCAATGGTATCCTTGCCATATTCTTTCATGTATGTTTCCTGCTTAGTTTCTGCAGGCAACTTACCTGGCTTGCGGCACATTACGAAGCCTGCTCCAAGTTTAACTGCCAAAGCTGCTCCAACTACAAAGCCGCGGCTTTCTATGCCCACAACCTTGGTGATACCCTTGTCCTTGTACATCTCATAGAGCTCGTTTACCATTATCTTCAAGCACTTTGGATTTTTAAACAGGGTGCTTACGTCCTTGAACTGAATCCCTGGAATGGGGAAATCTGGAACGTTTCTCAGATTTTTGATTAAAGTTTCGTTGTTCATTTTCAGTATTTTATGTTTAAAGTTATTATGTTTTGTTTCACGTGGAACTTACCGCCTGAGCAAGACGAGCAGTACGTTTATATCGCTGGGCGAGACGCCGGGTATTCTGCTGGCTTGAGCAAGCGTCTCCGGGTCGATTCGCTTCAGCTTCTGGCGGCCCTCTGTAGAGATGGATTGCAGGCTCTCATAATCGAAGCGCCCTCGGATGCGGATATTCTCGAGCCGCTGCATTTTATCGGCAATTTCCCGTTCTCGTCGTATATACCCGCTGTATTTCATCCGCACCTCTGCAGCCTCGATGATTTCTTCCTTTCTTTCTTTAATCTTGTCGATTATTGCCGCAAATTTCGGCAGATGCTCAGCCAGGCTTATCATGCTAAGTTGCGGGCGAGCGATAAGATCTATCAGTTTGCATCCTTTCTCCAACGGGGTTGAACCTAACGACTCCATAACAGGATTGATGTAGCTTGCCTTTACGCTATATTCCCTGCAAAAAGTTTCGATTTCTTCGATTATTTGCTTCTTTTTGAGCCAGTGATTCAATCGCTCTGTTGTGGCCAGGTTTATCCGATGACTCCGTTCCGTCAACCGGGCGTCTGCATCGTCTTGTCGCAACAGGATTCTGTATTCTGCCCGGCTGGTAAACATTCTGTATGGTTCATCCACGCCCTTTGTCACCAGGTCGTCTATCAGTACACCTATATACGATTCGTCTCTGTGCATGATGAAAGGCTCGCTTCCACCGCATTTCAGTGCCGCATTCACCCCAGCCACGAGTCCTTGACCGGCTGCTTCCTCATAGCCGGTGGTTCCGTTAACCTGTCCGGCCAGGAATAGGCCGTCCACCAGTTTCGACTCCAGGGAGTGCCGCAGTTGTGTTGGGTCGAAGAAATCGTACTCGATGGCGTATCCCGGCCGATAGATGCGAATGTCCCGGAAGGCGGGAATCAGTTTTAATGCCTCTAATTGCACATCTATTGGCAGGCTGCTGCTGAAACCGTTCAGGTAGTATTCCTGCGTATTGGTGCCCTCTGGTTCCAGGAAGAGTTGGTGCTGCTCGCGTTCCGAAAAGGTGACGAGCTTGGTTTCTATGCTGGGGCAGTAGCGCGGACCTATGCTCTGAATCTGTCCGTTGTAGAGCGGCGAGTCGGGCAGTCCCTGCCTGAGGCGTTCATGCACGGCCGGATTGGTATAGGTTATCCAGCAGGGCAGTTGGGGCAGAGTTCTCTGTTCGCCCATGAATGAGAACTTATGGAAGTCCGTCTCGCCCGGCTGTCGCTCCATTTCATCGAAGTGTATGGAACGTCCGTCTATCCTTACAGGGGTTCCCGTCTTCATCCTGCCGGCTGCGATGCCGTGGCGGGTAATACTCTCGGTCAGGCAAAGGCTGGCGGGTTCTGCGCATCGCCCTCCGGGCAGTTTCGTGCGGCCTATGTGCATAAGTCCGTTTAGGAACGTGCCTGCGGTGATGACGACGCAGCGCGCCTTGAGCGTAACGTCGAGGTAGGTATAAACGCCCGTTACGTGTCCGTCCTCAACAAGGAGTTCCTTCACCTGGTCCTGCCAGATGCTCAGGTTCTCTGTGTTCTCCAGTATCTCCCTCCACGCCCAGATGAATTTCCCCCGGTCGCACTGGGCTCTGGGGCTCCACATAGCCGGTCCTTTCGAGCGGTTTAGCATCCGGAATTGGATGGCTGTCTGGTCGGTAACCTCTCCCATGTGCCCTCCGAGGGCATCTATTTCCCTGACAATCTGCCCCTTGGCTATTCCTCCGACGGCCGGGTTGCAGCTCATCTGCGCAATTTTGTTCATGTCCATCGTCACCAGACAGGTTTTAGCGCCCAGCTTTGCGCTGGCCGTAGCGGCCTCGCTTCCAGCGTGCCCTGCACCCACTACAATGACGTCGAATTTTAGCTCCATTTGCTTCTATTCCTCTTTTTCAGGTACAAAAGTAGTGATTTTCTTTGAACATTTATGCACTTTTCTTGCCTAAATCACTTTTTTAAGTTAAATTTGCAGCCATTATTATACCTAATTATAGTGATTGCGCGAAAAAAACGTAAAAAAATTCAATAATTTAATTCATTCATTTATGTGGTTAATCAATTCATCAATTGGTAGGAAAGTAGTGATGTCTGTAACCGGCATTGCGCTTGTCCTGTTCTTGACCTTCCATGCGTCAATGAACGTCGTAGCCCTTTTCAGTGCGAAAGGCTACAACATGATTTGCGAGTTTCTGGGCGCCAACTGGTATGCCGTAGTGGCTACTGCCGGTTTGGCCGCATTGGTAGCCCTGCATTTCATCTTCGCCATCTGGCTTACCCTCCAGAACCGTAAAGCCCGTGGCTCTAACCGTTATGCCGTGACCGACAAGCCTGAAAAGGTAGAGTGGGCCAGCCAGAACATGCTGGTGCTGGGTATCATTGTTTGTCTGGGCCTGTGCCTTCATCTGTTCAACTTCTGGTACAACATGATGTTTGCCGAGCTTGTCGATAACAACCCTCAGGCTGTGGCCCTGGCAGCCAACGGAGCCTTCCACATTGCCAAGACATTCTCCAGCCCCATCTTTACGGTGCTCTACATGGTATGGCTCTGTGCCTTGTGGCTGCATCTGAACCATGGTATCTGGAGTTCTGTCCAGACCCTTGGCTGGAGCGGTAAGATATGGTTCCATCGCTGGCGCATTATCGGCAGCATCTTCGCTACCATTGTCATCCTGATGTTCGTGGCTGTAGCCTTGGCGTACTGCTTCGGCTATCGTCCGGCCGACTTCAACGAGGTGGTGCCTGCCTGTGCACTCAGTTCCATCTGCTGCTAAGTACATGAATAGAACAAAGAGAATAGAATATTCATAAAAAAGTTATATAGCATTATGTCAAAGACTATAAATTCAAGGATTCCCGAGGGACCAGTAGCAGAGAAGTGGACCAACTATAAGGCTCACCAGCGTCTGGTTAACCCCAAGAACAAACTGAGGCTCGATGTCATTGTGGTGGGAACGGGTCTGGCTGGTGCCAGTGCCGCTGCCTCGCTGGGCGAGATGGGCTTCAACGTATTGAACTTCTGCATCCAGGATTCTCCCCGCCGCGCTCACTCCATTGCTGCCCAGGGAGGTATCAATGCAGCCAAGAACTATCAGAACGACGGCGACTCGGTGTATCGCCTGTTCTACGACACCGTGAAGGGTGGCGACTACCGTGCCCGCGAGGCCAACGTATATCGTCTGGCCGAGGTGAGCAACAGCATCATCGACCAGTGTGTGGCTCAGGGCGTTCCCTTTGCCCGCGAGTATGGCGGCATGCTGGCCAACCGCTCGTTCGGCGGTGCACAGGTGAGCCGTACCTTCTATGCCAAGGGCCAGACGGGCCAGCAGCTGTTGCTGGGAGCCTACAGCGCCCTGAGCTGCCAGGTGAATGCCGGCAAGGTGAAGCTCTTCACCCGCTACGAGATGGAGGATGTGGTTATCGTTGACGGCCGCGCACGCGGCATCATTGCCAAGAACCTGGTGACCGGCAAGCTGGAGCGCTTCAGCGCCAATGCCGTGGTCATAGCCACCGGCGGCTACGGCAACACTTACTTCCTCTCCACGAATGCCATGGGCTGTAACTGCACGGCCGCCGTACAGTGCTACCGCAAGGGTGCCCTGATGGCCAACCCCTCGTACGTGCAGATTCACCCCACCTGCATCCCCGTTCACGGCGACAAGCAGTCGAAGCTGACGCTGATGTCGGAGTCGCTGCGCAACGACGGCCGTATCTGGGTGCCCAAGAAGCTGGAGGATGCCAAGAAGCTGCAGGCCGGCACCCTGCAGGGCTGGGAGATTCCCGAGGAGGACCGCGACTACTACCTGGAGCGCCGCTATCCTGCCTTCGGCAACCTGGTGCCCCGCGACGTGGCCAGCCGCGCTGCCAAGGAGCGTTGCGACAAGGGCTTCGGCGTGAACAATACGGGCCTGGCCGTGTTCCTGGACTTCTCGGAGAGCATCAACCGCCTGGGCCTCGATGCCATGAAGCAGCGCTACGGCAACCTCTTCGACATGTACGAGGAGATTACCGACGTCTATCCCGGCGACCTGGCCAACGAGATTAACGGCGTGAAGTACTACAAGCCCATGATGATCTACCCCGCCATCCACTACACGATGGGCGGCGTATGGGTTGACTACGAGCTGCAGACCAGCATCCCCGGCCTGTTTGCCATCGGCGAGTGCAACTTCAGCGACCACGGCGCCAACCGCCTGGGCGCCAGCGCCCTGATGCAGGGTCTGGCCGACGGCTACTTCGTGCTGCCCTATACCATCCAGAACTACCTGGCCGACCAGGCCATCTGGCCGAAGGTTTCGACCGACCTGCCCGAGTTTGCCGAGGCTGAGAAGGGCGTGAGCGCCGAGATAGACCGCCTGATGAACATCAAGGGCAAGCGCTCGGTGGACAGCATCCACAAGGAGCTGGGCCACATCATGTGGGAGTACGTAGGCATGGGCCGCACGGCCGAGGGCCTGAAGACCGGCATTCAGAAGATGAGGGAGCTGCAGAAGGTGTTCGACACCGACCTCTTCGTGCCCGGCACGAAGGAGGGCCTGAACGTGGAGCTCGACAAGGCCATCCACCTGCGCGACTTCTTCACGATGGGCGAGCTGGTGGCCCACGACGCCCTGAGCCGCAACGAGAGCTGCGGCGGCCACTTCCGCGAGGAGTACCAGACCGAGGAGGGCGAGGCCAAGCGCGACGACGAGAACTACTTCTACGTAGGCTGCTGGGAGTATCAGGGCAAGGAGAAGGATCCCGAGCTCATCAAGGAACCCCTGGAGTATGAGGCAATCAAGGTACAAACCCGTAATTATAAGAACTAACCGCCATGGCTAAGAATATAACTGTTACCATAAAGTTCTGGAAGCAGAACGGACCTAAGGAGAAAGGTCACTTCGATACCCACGAGTTGAAGAACATCCCCGATGACACGTCGTTCCTGGAGGCACTCGACATCATGAACGAGGAGCTCATCGAAGAGGGCAAGGAGCCGTTCGTGTTCGACCACGACTGCCGCGAGGGTATCTGCGGCATGTGCTCGCTCTATATCAACGGTACGCCCCACGGCAAGACGGAGCGCGGCGCCACCACCTGCCAGCTCTACATGCGCCGCTTCAACGACGGCGACACCATCACCGTGGAGCCCTGGCGCTCGGCCGGGTTCCCCGTCATCAAGGACTGCATGGTGGACCGCACCGCCTTCGACAAGATCATGCAGGCCGGCGGATACACCACCGTGCGCACGGGCCAGCCGCAGGATGCCAACGCCATCCTCATCCCCAAGGAGGATGCCGACGAGGCTATGGACTGCGCCAGCTGCATCGGATGCGGCGCCTGCGTGGCTGCCTGCAAGAACGGCTCGGCCATGCTCTTCGTCAGCTCCAAGGTGAGCCAGCTTGCGCTGCTGCCGCAGGGCCGCGTGGAGGCTGCACGCCGTGCCAAGGCCATGGTGGCCAAGATGGACGAGCTGGGATTCGGCAACTGCACCAACACCCGGGCCTGCGAGGCCGTCTGCCCCAAGTGTGAGACGATAGCTAACATCGCCCGCCTGAACCGTGAGTTCATCAAGGCCAAGCTGGCCGACTAAACCAGCGGCGTTATACTTCTCTGTGGCGGGCAGCTTCGGCTGCCCGCCTCTTTTTGTGCCTTCGGCGGAGGTGGGGAATAGTCTAATACGCGTGTCAGATTATTCTGTGCAGCCACGAAATAGTCTAATACGCGTCTCAGATTATTCCGGCAAGAGCCGAAATAGTCTAATACGTGTGTCAGATTATATCGTGCAGACCACAAATAGTCTAATACGTGTGTTAGATTATATTGTGCAGACCACAAATAATCTCTCTTGCGTAAAAGATTATATCCCGGGACAAATTTTTGGGGAAAATATTTGGCGAGATGGTTTTTTCTTCGTATTTTTGGCCCCGGATAATGCAAATATGAGGATGTTGGGGGCGCATATTGCTCCCCCGAGCGGCGGAGACGATGCAGTCTGGCCGCTTATTGCTCCCCGGAGCGGCGGTGACGATGCAGTCTGGGCGCTTATTGGCCCCCCGAGCGGCGGTGACGATGCAGTCTGGGCGCTTATTGGCCCCCGGAGGGGCGGAGATGAGATAATATATGTAACTTTGCTATAATATAGAGAGCGAGATGGGAAGAGATGGTAATGGAAACGCTTGGCGGCACAGGCAGCGGAGGCCGCACGGCTTGTCGGGCATCAGGCGCAACCTCGTGGCGCGCAAGCTGACGGAGGAGCCGCAATTCGGCTTCGACGAGCTGTATATATCGCCCTTCAGGTGGAGGCGCCGCTTCGACGAGGAGGGGCGGGTGAAATATGAGGCCGTGGACCGATGGCCGCTGAAGACTACGGGGGTGAGGCTGATGGATGCCTACCTCTGGTACCTGGCCGACGGGGAGAGCGACCTGGAGGCCTTTGCCGACAAGCACGGCTTGCGGCGGGAGGACATCGACTCGATGGTGTTCATCCTGACCGGCATGCGCGGGGTGGACTTCCGCCAGCGCTTCCAGATGCGCCAGGCCGACGAACTGATGCGCTACACGTCGCTCACCCTGGCCGAGGTGGCCCGCCGCTCGGGCCTGGGCTCGGCCAACAACCTCTACCTGTCGTACAAGCGGGACTTCAACCTGGCTCCCGGCTACCGGCGGCTCAGCCTCAGGAAGGAGGGCGACGTGGGGCGCTTCCGCCTGTAGGGCCCGTGGCGGCTTGCCCTCGCCGGGGCCGGGTGCCGGAATGGTGCGGAGGGGGGTACGCGTGTGTGTATATAAATATAATGTGTGGCTATGCATAGATGTGTTTTACTCTGGATGGTGCTGGCGGCTGCCTTGTCGGCTTGCCGACGCGAGGGGGCCGACGAGGCGGCGCTCGTTGTGGGCCGCCAGCGCGTGGTGTTCGCCGAGCCGCCCGGCCGCACGCCCTCGCAGTACTCGGTGGACGCCCCGCTGATGGGCAACGGCTCGCTGGGCGTGGCGATGGGCGGCGGGGGCGACAGCCTGACGTTCTACCTCTCGCGCAACGACTTCTGGCGCCTGCGCTCGGCTCACGACGAGGCTTACCCGGCCGTGCTGGGGCGGGTGGAGTTGAGCCTGCCGGGCCTGGCGGGGGGCTCGTACCGCGTGGAGCAGCGGCTGTGGGACGCCACCACGCGGGGGCGCTTCGCGCGGGGCGGGCGGCGCGTGGAGTGCCAGGCCCTGGTGGCGGCGGGGGAGGACGTGCTGATTGTCCGCCTGGAGTCGGTGGGCACGGACACGGTTGCGGGCCGGGCCAGGCTGGTCCTGCCGGGGCGCGACGAGGTTCCGGGCCTGCCCGAGGTGCGCGAGTCGGGCCACAGTGAGGGCGGCGTCATGTACATCGTGCGCTCGTTTGCCGACAGTGTGGACATTCCCACCCGTGCGGCGGCCGCGCTGCGGGTGGAGGGCAGTGCCGACGGCTCGTTCACGCTGCGGCCGGGCCGCCCGCTGACGCTCGTCTGCACCACGGGCAGCGACTTCAAGGCCCCGGACTGCCTCAGCGACGTTGTGGGCCGCGCCTCGGACATGGGAGGCCGGCGCCTGCGCCGGGTGCTGCGGGAGCACCGCCGCTGGTGGGCCGACTACTGGCGGCAGTCGTACGTCTGCCTGCCCGACAGCACCGTGGAGCGCCAGTATTACCTCTCGCTCTACGGCATGGCCTCTTGCAGCCGCGACGCCGACTTCCCGCCGGGCCTCTTCGGCTCGTGGATTACGCGGGAGATTCCGGCCTGGTGCGGCGACTACCACCTCAACTATAACTACCAGGCTCCGTTCTACGGCCTCTACTCGTCGAACCGCCTGGCGCAGGCCGAGCCCTACGCCGCTCCGCTGCTGGCCGCCATCCCGAGGGGTGAATACTACTCGCAGGCCGTTGCCGGCGTGCCCGGCGGCATCATGCTGCCCGTGGGCATCGGCCCGCTGGGCATCGAGACTACGCGCTGGTCGGCCCGCATGGAGGCCGCGCACGCCGACTGGCGGCTGGGTGGCAACATCGAGTGCGGCGGCATGTTCTGGGGCCAGAAGAGCAACGCGGCCTACGCCGTCGGCAACCTGTCGATGCATTTCTACCGCACGTGGGACGCTGCCTTCGCCCGCCGGGTGTATCCCTTCGTGCGCGGCGTGGCCGTCTTCTGGGAGGGCTACCTCCGCCGGCAGGGCGACCGCTACGTCATCCTGAACGACGCCATCCACGAGGGCACGGTGGGCACCATGAACCCCATCTGCTCGCTGGGGCTGGTGCGCATGGCCTTGCAGACGGCCTGTGACATGGGCGAGCTGCTGGGCCTCGACGCCGACCGCCGCGCGGTGTGGCGCGGGCGGATGGACAGCCTGTCGGCCTTCCCCACCCAGGAGCGCCAGGGCCGCACCGTGTTCCGCTACACCGAGCAGGGCGTCGACTGGTGGCCCGACAATACGCTGGGCATACAGCACATCTTCCCCGCCGGGCAGGTGGGCCTCGCCAGCGACACGGCGCTGCTCCGCGTGGCGCGCAACACCATCGACGCCATGCGCCGCTGGAGCGATTTCAACGGCACCAACAGCTTCTTCCCCGCCGCCGTGCGCGTGGGCTACCCGGCCGACAGCATCCTCCTGCACCTGCGCGAGTATGCGGGCCACACGTATCCCAACGGCTTCCAGCGCGACAATCCCCACGGGCCCGAGAACTGGGGCACCGTGCCCTGCACCGTCAACGAGATGCTCTGCATGGGCCACCAGGGCATCGTCCGCCTCTTCCCCGTATGGCCCCGCGGGCTCGACGCGCGTTTCTGCCGCCTGCGCGTGGAGGGCGCCTTCCTCGTCAGCGCAGCGCTGCATGGCGGCCGGGTGGGGGAGGTCACTTTGCTGAGCGAGCAGGGGCGCCCCCTGGCCCTGCAGAACCCGTGGGGCGAGGGCGCCGTCGTCGTGGATGACTCGGGCGGGCGGCCCCAGACGCTCCGGGGCCCCATCCTCCGGCTGCCTACGCGCCCCGGCCATACCTACACCTTCCGCCCCGAACAGAACCCCGACAATAAGACAACAGAGAAATGATATGAGCAACCGTATATCCCCCGAGGCCCTTGCCTCCTTCCTGGCCGACGTCCGCCAGTTCGTGCCCGCCGACCGCATCTACACCGACGAGCTGCGCCGGCTTGGCTGGGGCACCGACGCCAGCTTCTACCGCCTGGTGCCGCAGGTTGTCGTCCGCTCCGACGGCGAGGCCGAGGTGGCCCGCCTCGTCCAGGCCTGCGCCCGGCACGGCATCGCCTTCACCTTCCGCGCCGCCGGCACGTCGCTCTCGGGCCAGAGCCTCAGCGACTCCGTCCTCATCGTGGCCGGCAAGCACTGGGAGGGCTGCCAAGTCCTCCCCGACGGCACCGTGCGCCTCGGGCCGGGGATGGTGGGGGCCCGCGTCAACGACATCCTGCGCCCCCTGGGCCGCGTATTCCCTCCCGACCCGGCCAGCATCGGCTCGGCCATGGTGGGCGGCATTGTCTGCAACAACGCCTCGGGCATGAACTGCGGCGTGCATGCCAACAGCGACCGCATGCTCGTCTCGGCCCGCATCATACTGGCCGACGGCACCGTGCTCGACACCGGGTCGCCCCAGAGCCGCCAATCCTTCCGCGCCACGCACCCCGACTTCCTGCGCCAGATCGAGGCCCTGCGCGACGAGGTGCGCGCCGACGCCGGCCTCTCGGCCCTCATCCGCCGCAAGTACAGCATCAAGAACGTCACCGGCCTGAACCTGCGCCCCCTGGTGGCCTACGACGACCCCTTCGACATCATCGCCCACTCCATCGTGGGCAGCGAGGGTACCCTGGCCTTCCTCTCCGAGGTTACCATGCATACGCTGCGCGAATACCCCTTCCGCGCCTCCGCCATGGTCTATTTCCACACCATGCAGGAGAGCTGCCGGGCCGTGGTGGCCCTGAAGGCCCTGGAGGCCGGCGCCGACGACCTGGCCATGAGCGCCGAGAACCTGGTGGTGAAGAGCGCCGAGATGCTCGACTACCTCTCGCTCAGCGCCGTTGACGACCCCGTCTTCCTGCAATACAAGGCCGACGTGGATGCCGGTCGCATCGCGGGCGTCGGGCCCGGCGACTACCGCAACCTGACGGCCATCCTGACCGAGACGAAGGCCACCAGCCACGCCGAGCTCGTGGCGCGGATAGCCCGCATCAGGGATTGCCTGGGCCGCTTCCGCCTCTACCGGCCCGCCGAGTTCTCCGAGGACCCCGCCGTCTATGGCAGGTACTGGGCCA
The DNA here is from genome assembly GCA_946407895.1 of uncultured Prevotellaceae bacterium. Classification (GTDB taxonomy): domain Bacteria; phylum Bacteroidota; class Bacteroidia; order Bacteroidales; family Bacteroidaceae; genus Physcousia. Next base: position 76,560 of record CAMJQA010000001.1, on the reverse strand, counting down.
TCCGCTCGGGCATCTTCCCCTCCGTAGGCGGTACGCGCCCGGTGGGCACCTCGTGCCTCATCGAGGACGTGGCCTTCCCCCTCGACGTCCTGCCCGAGGCCACCGTCAGCCTCCAGCAGCTCATCGCCGAGCATGGCTACGCCGATGCCTGCATCTACGGCCACGCCTTCGAGGGCAACTACCACTTCATCCTGAACCAGAGCTTCCAGGACCCCGCCGAGGTGGACCGCTATGCCCGCATGATGCGCGACGTGGCCCGCCTGGTGGTCGGGCAGTACGGCGGCTCCCTGAAGGCCGAGCACGGCACGGGCCGCAACATGGCCCCCTTCGTGCGCTACGAATGGGGCGACCGGGCCTACGCCGTCATGCAGCGGCTGAAGGCCATCTTCGACCCGGCCGGACTGCTGAACCCCGGCGTCATCTTCAACGACGACCCCGACTGCTTCATCAGGTCCCTGAAACCCCTGCCCGTGCTCAGCTTCGACTACGGCAGCGTTCCCGACGGCGGCAGCCACCTGGCCAGCCCCTCGCGCTCCACCGCCCGGCAGACCGTAGCCCAGGTGCAGCGGGCCAACAAGTGCATCGAGTGCGGCTTCTGCGAGGTCAACTGCCTTTCATGCGGCCTGACGCTCTCCAGCCGCATGCGCATAGCCGTTCAGCGCGAGATGTGCCAGCTGCAGGCCACGGGCGCCGACCCCGCCCGGCTCGCCGCCCTGCGCAGGCAGTACCGTTACTACGGCAATGAGACCTGCGCCGCCGACGGACTCTGCGCCACCTCGTGCCCCATGAAAATCAATACGGGCGAGCTCACCCACCTGCTCCGCCAGCTCGATATGAACCGCCATCCCGCTGGCCGCCGTGCCGGCGCGTTCGCGGCCCGCCACCTGGCCGGCGCCAAGACGGGCCTGCGCCTCGTGCTCGACGTTGCCAGCCTGGGCCACAGCGTGCTGGGCACTGCGCTGATGACGCGTCTTAGCCGCGGCCTCCACCGCATGGGGCTTCCCCTCTGGACCACCGCCATGCCGCGCAGCCGCCGCCAGCCGGATGCCAGCACGCTGCCCGCCGCTCATCATACGGCCGACAAGGTCGTATATTTGCCCAGCTGCATCAACCAGACGATGGGGCTGCCCAAGGGGGCGCCGGCCCTGAACCCCCTCGTGGAGGAAACCGTCCGGCTGCTGGAGAAGGGCGGCTACGAAGTCGTCTTCCCCGCGGGGATGGAAGGCCTGTGCTGCGGCCAGATATGGGAGAGCAAGGGCATGCCGGACATAGCCGACCGCAAGAGCGCCGAGCTGGAGAAAGCCCTCTGGGAAGCCTCCGCCCACGGCCGCTACCCCGTGCTCTGCGACCAGAGCCCCTGCCTCCACCGCATGCGCCGCGTCATCACCGGCATGAAGCTCTACGAGCCCGCCGAGTTCATCATGACCTACCTCGTCCACCGCCTGCAGTTCCATCCCTCCGACCTCCCCATAGCCCTCCATCTCACCTGCTCCACCCGCGAGATGGGAGCCGACAAGTATCTCATAGCCCTGGCCCGTCTCTGTTCCACCCGCGTCTGTCTGCCCGAGGGCGTGGGATGCTGCGGCTTTGCCGGCGACAAGGGCTTCACCCACCCCGAACTGAACCGCTACGCCCTGCGCAAGCTCCGCCCGCAACTCTTGGCCAACCACATCCAGGCGGGCTACAGCAACAGCCGCACCTGCGAGATCGGGCTCCAGGCCAACACGGGCGTACCCTATATGAGCATTGTCTATCTCGTCAATGCCTGTACATCACCTAAGCAACAATATTAATAACTCATAATCCTGTAGTATCTCATGAGACGTTTATTATTCCTCCTGCTGACCTTTGCAGCAACAGTTACCGCCAGTGCACAACCCGCTCGTACCGAGCTTATGCTGAAGAGCGACTGGAAGTTTATCCGAGCCGACGAGGCCCGTTTTGCCGATGCCGGCTACGATGATTCCGGCTGGCAGTCCGTAACGGTGCCCCACGACTGGGCCATCAGCGGCCCCTTCGACAACAACAACGACAAGCAGACCGTAGCCATCGAGCAGAACGGGGAGAGCGTGGCAACCGAGAAGACGGGCCGCACGGGCAGCCTTCCCTGGACGGGGATAGGATGGTATCGCCGCCATTTCGCCGTCGCAGCCGATGCCGCGCGCGTCATTCTCAATTTCGACGGAGCCATGGCCGAACCGGAGGTCTATGTGAACGGCAGGAAGGCCGGGGAATGGAAGTACGGGTACAATGCATTTAATATCGACGTCACGCCTTATATAAAAAAGGGCGATGCCCGGAATGTGCTGGCCGTGCGCCTGCGCAATCTGCCCGAGAGCAGCCGCTGGTATCCTGGAGCAGGCCTGTTCCGGCCCGTTACGCTCATCCAGACGGCCCGGAAGGCGGTGGATATGTGGGGAGTAGACATGCGTACCTTATCCATTCACCAGTCTCAGCGCACGGCGCAAGTGAATGTCGATGTCTCGCTCCTCGGGTGTGATGAGTCTGACCGCGTGCAGATAGAACTCTGCGGTAGCCGGGCGGAAGTGGGCGTGCGTGGCGGTAAGGCCCATGCCCAACTGAGTCTTGCCAAGGTCTCTTTCTGGTCTCCCGAGCATCCGCAGTTGTATCCCTTGAGGGTGAAGGTGATGGATGCGCAGGGGAGGGTGACGGATGAGGTCACCCGCCGTGTAGGCATCCGCACCATATCCTATACGGCTGCACAGGGTTTCCAGCTGAACGGCAAGACGCGTAAGTTCCGCGGCGTCTGTCTGCATCACGACTTGGGTATGATTGGCGCAGCCGTCAACAAGGCGGCCCTTGTACGCCAGGTGGAGTTGCTCAAGGCCATGGGCTGCGATGCCATCCGCACCTCCCACAACATGCCGTCACAGTGGCAGATGGACGTTTGCGACTCGCTGGGAATGCTCGTCATGGCCGAGTCGTTCGACATGTGGATCTATCCGAAGTGCAAGAACGGGTATAACCGTTTCTATAACGAATGGTGGCAGCGCGACCTGGAGAACCTCATCCTGGCCAACCGCCTGCATCCAAGTATCGTCATGTGGAGCCTGGGCAACGAGATTCCCGAACAGACCAATCGTAAGGGCACGCAGATGATGCTGGCCATGCAGGACATGGCCCACGCCCTCGACCCCTCCCGCCTCTGTACCGCAGGGCTTGACCGTTGGGACGACGTCATAGAGTCTGGTTTTGCCGACGGTATTGACATCGTTGGGCTGAACTATCGTACAACCAGATACCAGACCGCATACAACCGCCTGCATCAGAAATTCGTGCTGGGCAGCGAGACAGCTTCCACCATCAGCAGTCGTGGCGTCTATAAGTTCCCTGTGGTTCGCGTCAATGACAAGACCTATCCCGACGGACAGTGCTGCTCCTATGACCTGGAGGCCTGCCGCTGGTCCAACATCCCCGAGGACGATTGGGTCCTGCAGGATGACAACGATTGGGTGATAGGCGAATTCGTGTGGACGGGATTCGACTACTTGGGTGAACCCACCCCCTATGACGACCGCGTGAATGCACGAAGCAGCTACTTCGGCATCTTCGACCTGGCAGGCCTGCCCAAGGATCGCTATTGGCTCTATCGCAGCCGCTGGAACAAGGAGGCTGAGACCATCCATCTGTTGCCTCATTGGACCTGGCCTGGCCGCGAGGGGGAGGTAACGCCTGTCTTTTGCTATACCAACTATCCCACTGCCGAGCTGTTCGTCAACGGGAAGAGCCAGGGACGCATCACCAAGCGTCTCGATGCGAAAGCTAATCCCGACGGTAGTCGCATTGCCAGTGAAACCGACCCGTTGATTGACCGCTACCGCCTGCGCTGGAACAATGTCAAGTACGAACCGGGTGAAGTACGCGTAGTGGTTTATGATGACAAAGGCGTGCGCAGGGGTGAGAGCGTTTGCCGTACTGCCGGAGTTCCCTGCCGTCTTACCGTCAGGCAGCAGTCGCTCGATGAGTATCGTGGTCACAAGACGCTTCGTGCCGATGGCGAGGATATGGCTTTCTATGTGGTTCAGGCTGTTGATGAGGACGGCAACCTGTGTCCCGAAGCCGATTGCCAGGTAAACGTCCAGGTGAGCGGAGCTGCCGACTTCAAGGGTATCTGCAATGGCGATGCCACTTCCTTCGAGGTCTTCACCCTCCCCACCATGAAGCTCTTCAAGGGGCAGCTGGTGGTGGGTATTATCTCCAACGGAAAGAAGGGAACCGCCCGAATCAGTGTTGAGTCATCAGGATTGCTTCCTGCTACAGCAAAGATAAAGGCGAAATAGACGCGCCTTCTTATTGCTTCTCACTAGCGTCATTGTACCTTTGGCTTCGTCAAAGGTACTTTGGCCTTTGCCCTTATTCAATTGCGCCTCGGAAAATCTCAAATATATTTGGCTTTTCTCTCGCTGCTCTTTCATTTCGCTCGGATAATCAAATTAAAACGTTGGACTTCGTCCCACCTTTTCTCGCCATGCCAAAGCTCATGCAAGCATGGCTCTGGGCGGTTGGCTTAACGAAAACGTTGTTTTATTTGCATTATCTCTCACTTATTCGTACCCTTGACTTCGTCGAAGGTACTTTCGCTCGGATAATCAAATTAAAATGATATTTTATTTGCATTATCTCTCACTTATTCGTACCTTTGCCACCCGAAAAAGGATGTGGATAGATTTGGGCTGCTTGCAACCACACAAAAAAATGCTAAAACGACAATTTTGGACACCCTGTGAGGGATTGAGGCTATCGTCTTCTGATATTGCACAAATCAGCAAGGTTGAAGTGAACCACCCTCTGCGCAAACCGCTCCTTTAATTGTCATGCATTCTGCCCCAAGGTCTTTTCCGCGCATTTTAAAGGATTTAAATTTATTTTGCTATGGGTTATTTATTTACTTCTGAATCTGTAAGTGAGGGCCATCCCGACAAGGTGGCCGATCAAATCAGTGATGCCGTGCTGGACAAGTTGCTGGCATTCGACCCGCAGGCCAAGGTGGCATGCGAAACACTCGTTACAACCGGGCAGGTGGTGCTGGCCGGGGAGATAAAGACAACGGCCTACGTTGACCTGCAGCGCATAGCTCGCGAGGTTATCAACCGCATTGGCTATACCAAGAGCGAGTATATGTTCGATGGGAACTCATGCGGTGTGCTCAGTGCCATACACGAGCAAAGCGATGACATCAACCGGGGTGTAAACCGTCAGGTGCCGGAGCAACAGGGTGCCGGAGACCAGGGCATGATGTTCGGCTATGCCACCAACGAAACGGAGAACTACATCCCTCTGAGCCTGGACCTGGCTCACCACCTGCTGCGTACCTTGGCCGATATCCGGCGCGAGGGACGCCAGATGACCTATCTGCGCCCCGATGCCAAGAGCCAGGTGACTATTGAATATGACGATGAGAACCGTCCGGTTCGCATTGACACCATCGTATTGTCCACCCAGCACGATGAGTTCGATACCGACGAACGTATGCAGCAGCGCATCAGGGAGGATGTCATCAATATCCTGGTACCGAGGGTTAGGGAAGAAATTCACGATGAGCGGATACGTAATCTCTTCAACGACCGCATAACCTACCATGTTAACCCCACAGGTAAGTTCGTCATTGGAGGGCCTCACGGAGACACTGGCCTGACGGGCCGTAAGATTATTGTGGACACATACGGTGGCAAGGGGGCTCACGGAGGCGGTGCCTTCAGTGGCAAGGACCCTTCGAAGGTAGATCGCTCAGCAGCCTACGCCGCCCGGCATATTGCCAAGAACATGGTTGCAGCAGGTGTGGCCGATGAGGTGCTTGTGCAGATAAGCTATGCAATTGGGGTGGCAGATCCGGTCAGTGTATATGTAAACACTTATGGCCGCAGCCACGTAAGCCTGTCCGATGGTGAGATTGCTGCAAAGATACAGGAATTGTTCGACCTGCGCCCCTATGCCATTGAGCAGCGGCTGAAGTTGCGCAATCCCATCTATGAGGAGACGGCAGCATACGGTCACATGGGGCGCCAGCCGCGCAAGGTGGTCAAGCGCTATGAATCACTCTATCAGGAAACGAAGGTGGTCGAGGTGGAACTTTTCACCTGGGAGAAGTTGGACTATGTGGATTGTATCCGCCAGGCGTTCAATTTGTAGTTCAAAAGTTCAAAGGTTCAAAAGTTCGGGATTTTGAGCTTTTGAACCTTTGAACCTTCTTACGGCCTGTTCGTCTGTAGCGGGCGGTATTTGATGCCCCTTGCCTCAAGGCGTGGCAGGTGACTCTTCAGTCGTGGCAGGAAGTCCTCCCACTGCTGGTCTGCTCGTGGTGTCCAGGCCTTCTCGGCCAGGGCAAGGGCGCGGGGGAATACTTGCCAGTGCATACGTTCTACTGTGGGAATCCATTCGCCCCAGATGTTGGCCTGCATCCCCTTGATGAGCTTCAGCTGTTCGGCATTGAGGTCAGTGGGTACGATATCGCCTTCGTAGATATGCCGCAGCGTACTATTGTCTTGAGGGTAGTCGAAATAGCAGAAGGTGAAGGGGCAGAGCACCACTTCATTGCCCATCTGTGTGGCGCGTTGGGTGACATCGGTATGATCGCCGCGCCACCAGTGCACGGTAGCTGTCTTTGATAGTCCGCCTTCCAGTATCTCGTCCCATCCCAGGATGCGCTTTCCGTTGGCGTTGAAGAATTTCTCCATCTCCTTGGTAAACCAGGCTTGAAGCTCGCTGACGTCCTTCAGGCCTTCTTTCTGTATGCGCTGCTGGCAGTCGGTGCATTGTGCCCATCTGCTGCGGTCAACCTCGTCGCCCCCGATGCTCACATATTCGTAGGGGAAGATTTTGAAGACCTCCTTATAGACCTTCTGCGCAAACTCAAGGGTGGTTTCGCGTCCCAGGCATAGAGGGCTGATGCCGTTGTTTGTGCAGCTCAGGAAGGGGTAGCACTGGCAGGCCACCGAGTTGTGGCCAGGCATGTCCAGCTCTGGGATGACGTCAATACCGCGAACTGCGGCGTAAGCCACAACATCGCGTATCTCATCCTGCGTGTAGAATCCGCCGTAGAGTTCCTGTCCGTCAACCTCGCGAATAAACTTGCGGGGGATCAGGAAGGCTGCGTTGTTCTCCTTCCCGGCCCGTTCCAGGCAGCCCCTGTCAAGTTCGTTGAAGGGATGCCATGCACCCATAGTGGTCAGTGCGGGGTAGGCTTTTATCTCTATGCGATAGGCCTGGTCGTCGGTCAGGTGCCAGTGGAACTTGTTTAGCTTATAGAGTGCCATATCGTCCAGCAGGCGCTTAGTCTCTTCGATGGAATAGAAGTGGCGCACGGGGTCCAGCATAAGACCGCGCCAATGGAAGTTAGGACGGTCCTGTATGCGTACTGCGGGAATGGTCCATTCCACGCCCTCAGCCTTCGTGTCGCATTCTATTTCAGGCGGCAGCAGCTGGCGCAGTGTGGCTATACCGTTTATGATGCCTCGATAGCTATGAGCGTTGATGACAATGCCTTTCTTGCTGGCCTCCAAGGTATAGCTCTCGTCAGCCTCGTCTGGGGCGGTAAGGTTCAGCTGCACCTTGCCTGCCTTTCTGCCTGTCTTTATATTGAAGCCAGTGGCCTTGGAGAGCATTTCCTGCAGATAGTTGGCCGCAGGGGCAAGGCTCTCGCTGCTGACGCCAATCGATGTGCCGTTCTTCAGCAGGAAACGGCCGGGCAGTTCTTCCACCAGGGTGGGTTTAGGGATAATGTTCACTTCGGCCTGCAACCGCACATTCCAGGCAAGCAGGCCCATAACAAAGAGTAATTTTGCTACCGGTTTCATGGATATATATGTTTATATCTTTATATATTTGTCTGCAAAGTTACAAACTTTTTCCCGTGCAGCCAAATAAATGGCAGTGTTTGGATAAAGAATAATGCATCTGGGCATAAAAACAACATCCCCCGGCTGAACCATTAGTCAGTCGGGGGATGGATAGTGGTAATAGTTATCGAACTCACGTCATATACTTGTTTACATTCTCAGTGTCTTTACATTGAGGGGGGAGAGGTGAATCCTAACAACAACCCATTGTATGCTCCTTATGTTTCCTCTGTGAATTAGGCTGAGGAGAATAAGTGGCTTCATGAGTGGTGAAACCCTCACGATAAGGCTGTACAACCAGCCCGGCATAAATGAATATTATTCATTATCTTTATCATCATCGTTTTGCCCAAGTTCTTTCATTGCGATTCCATACAATTTACATTTATATTGAATCTTCTGTTTGAGTCCATAGTATGACCAGTTACGTAGCACGAATGGTTTTCCTTCCTCATTATCCAGCTTAGCCCTTAATTCCCGTGGTTTTTGGCTTACCAGGTAAATTGTCCCACACCCATGATTGACGGCCAGGTCCACCAGTCTCCTTGAATAGAGATGCAGTTTTGTCTCAACGTAATTCTTTTCTTTCTTGTGAAAGTGCTCTATTGACTGCGTCTTGCGTTTACGCCCCTTTCCGCCTTTATTATATTGGCAGTTTATTTGGCATCTATGAATAGCCTCCTGAATCTGCCTTCGTCTGTTCAGGAACTCTTCAGCTGTCCCTATATTAAGCCATTTTGCATCCTTTGAATTGATGTCCTCACACTTTGCGTCTATGAGGCACTGAATAGGATGAGTCAGTCCGAGGTAGCAGAACACAGCATTGTCGGGGTTAACGTCCACCTTTTTGTGTGGTATATCCACACAGAGGTAAAGAAATATCTTTTGCTCTTTCGCATAAGTCTTATGGTTCAGCCTCTTCTCAAAAGCGATGGAAGATGTGCACATCTTATAATGTGTGTTAGCCCCGTTCTTCCCATTCGATTCATCAAAGCCTCGCTGCTCAAGTATCTTCTTCACGATGATTCCGTTTCCGCTTCTGTCTGAGCCGAATCGCATTTGAAAGGGAACGCCCATCAGGGTAAAGAAACAGCCCTCGCATTCCTTGCCTTCCTTATTAAGGTATTTCTCAAATCGGAGGTCCGTAAACCTGTCAGCCTTGAACGGTATGGGCATATTAGCCTTGTAGCTGCGCAAAGACTTCTCCCACAAACCACTCTTTCGGTCTTCATGGTACATTTTCTCCACATTCTGTAGTATGCAGCTAACCATGCCCATGTCAGCTTTTCCCTTAAATGCCTGACTGGCTGCCACGTATGGAGCGTTTTGGCGTGTTGCCTTGTTTCCTTTAACGCCCAGAAAAGATATTGTCGCCCTGTCTTCCTCGTTCAGATAAGGCATGGTGTTGTCAAGTGCAAACAGATGGCTTACAGCCATATTTGCTACCTTGACGGCAATGTTCCTATTGCTGTAGAGTTTGTTGTAATACTCCTTTTTTATCTCTTTGTTATCTTCGCAGACAAAAATCTCTATTTTCCTTGTGATAACCATTCACTAATGTTTAATCAATTACTTTGGCTGAATGCAAATGAACGTTTTCGTTAAGCCAACCGCCCAAAACCATGCTTGCATGAGCTTTGGCATGGCGAGAAAAGGTGGGATGAAATCCAACGTTTTCCAGATGTCAGTAGGTCAAACACGGCCATTGGTGCACCGCATGCCCTGACCAGACAAGTGTCGAAGATGTCGTAGGAAATTATTTGAAATTCCTTCATCTTAATTCTTGGAGACTGATTTCTTTACAACATCAATACTTTTCTTCAGTAGCCATGCTGTTGGCAGACTTATTATTATCAGCATAAGTAAAGTGGGCATTTTCCTCATATAATATAGCCTCTCGTAAAGCATTAATATAGCCGTGTCCATATCTTAGATCTGGCTCCATATAATTCCCTTCAGCCCATTCGTTCCACGACTTAATCATCAATATTTGATATTCTTTTGGTTTATCTTTGATGGCTTCAAGTGCCTCTATTGCATGTTGCTTGAAATATTCAGGTTCTGAGTTGTAGAAGATTGCCTGAGCCTTGTGCCCACTTCTGGGACTATGATCCCATTGTGGAATTAGGGTGGGGATAACATCTATTGCTCGGTCGTATTCAGGGTCAATCAACGAGTGAAAATGTTTTTTATAGTTGAGTGCATTACGAGGAATCCGGGTCACTTGTTCCTCAAATCTTCGCCAAATTTTCAACAAGAATCTTTTGTGTGGAGCCATTTTATCATACTCATAGTCTCTGAAGAAGACTGTTCTGTTAGGAATAATCGCCTTATAGCCTTTAGCTATGAAAGTCTTTTTGTCGAGCGAAGGCTCCATGTTACCAATAAGATACAAGTCTTTGAAACCAGCCCTCTGAGTCCACAGTCTAAACCATTCTATATACTCATCGGGTAGTTCCCTGGGTTCAAAGATATGCAAGAGAGGCATTCCGTCTATTTTCACGTAACGTTCATCCTTGAATGCGCGGAGCAGGAATTTGAAATGTTCTTTGGCATCGTCAATGCCAGGATAAGTCTGCTCCATAAGAAGCCGGTCATGACGTGTTGTCTTATCCCATGTCTTGGCGTACCAGGAGTGATTTGCCCATCCCAAACAGAAAGGGAAATCGGGCTTACCAGATTCCAATACCTCATCAAATACCCGTTCAAGCAAACGTCTCCCGTTTCCAAACCAGTAGTGCCAGTAGCAGAAGGCTGTTACACCAGCCTCGCGAGCCATCTCCGCTTGTTGCTCGCGCACCTCGGGTATTCTGAGGTCATAATAACCTAGATCCGCTGGTACACGTGGCTGGTAATGTCCCCTGAACAGAGGCTTTGCCCGGCCCACATTCGTCCATTCTGTGAATCCTTTCCCCCACCATTCATCATTCTCCTTGAATGGATAAAATTGAGGAAGGTATAATGCTATGATTTGTGGTGACATATTATGACATCATATATTGTCTATTGCTTGTTTTGTAGCATCCAAGTAACCTCTACCCCATTTCTGATCTGGTTCAAGGTGATTTCCTTCTGCCCACTCATTCCAAGCATTGATAAAGACAAAATTCTCTCCGTCAGAATAGGGTTCAAAATGTGCTAAAGTATGGGTAAGAAATTTCTTGTATAACTCTGGTGTACTGTTATGCAGAGCCCAATATGCCTGACGTACTCTTCGCGGGCTGTTATCCCATCCCGGAGTTACGCAGGGGAAGCGCTTATATTCGGGAATCCCTAATTCCATTTCATGTTCGATGTATTTTTTATAGCTGAAGACAGTGCCGAGTTCAGGAAGTCCTAACCCACGATTAATCCTGTTTCGCAGGCTGAACCATTTTGTCCTTATCCAATTATTCAGAACAGAATAATGATAAAGATGAGGTTGGAAGTCAATGGCTGCATCGAGTCCGCATTTCAAGTATGAGGCACCATGTTCTCCCCAACTTTCGAAGTGACAAAGATATAGTTCTTCCCCGTATTTTCTGGCCTCGTCACGCATGACTTGAATAGTCCTGTCGGGGTGTGGAATAGGACCAATACGATAGATGGCAAAGACTGGCCGACCATTGACCCTAATATACCGTGAATCCTTGAAAACATTTTTACACAAGAATCTTATGTGCTCGCGGTCATCTTCTTCAGAATAGTGCTGCTCAATGAGCACCTTCTTCTTGTCACTGGAACCATCCCAGGCCCGGTTCCAGTTCTCATTTGCCCAGCACAGCATGAAAGGGTAGTCAGGTTCTCCTGATTCTAAAATCTCTTTTATTGGCCGTTCCATCAACTGTTTTCCATTAAACCAATAGTGATAGTAACAGAACCCGTAAATACCATATTCTTTAGCCAAATTTGCCTGCATCTCTCTGGCTTCAGGGAGTCGAAGATCATAAAAACCTGTATCAGAAGGCAAGTGTGGCTGATAATGCCCTTTGAAGCGTGGTCTTGCTTTTGTGACGTTCGTCCATTCTGTGAATCCTTTTCCCCACCACTCATCGTTTTCTTTGAAGGGGTGAAATTGGGGAAGGTTAATCGCAATGAGTCTCTTATTCATTTGAAATGTTTTTCTTCATTAAAAGAAAATCCTAATGATGTGTTGAATTCTATTATGGTAAAAAATAATGGATAGTCTGACTATTGTTTTCTTATGATTCTACCGACCCAATTCCGTAAATATCTGTATGATAATGGTAATAGTGACTTATAAAAATACCATTTATCACCATAGAACTCAAAAAGATAACTCCATGCGTGATCTACATATAAACCATTTCTGCCTGTCATGCCTTTTCTAATACCATTTCTCTGAGCTAATAGTCTAATGTTGTTTGGATGGATATAACTGATGAATATATCTTTCTGGATAGCTCTGAAAACAGAATGGCTAATGCTTCTTTGAATACAGAACTCCTTCCAAATTGAAAGGTAGTTTTTCACGAACACCTCATAGAAATTGTAACCACCATTATTGAGCCAATCACAATCAGTTTCAAAAATCTCCTTTAAATAAAAGATGGCATTACGACAGGAGCCATAGCAAGCTGTTAAATATATTGGAACTTGTAAAAGACATGTTTCCCTATAATGCTCATAACATATTTCAGGAAGAACCTTTGAATTAAAGATATTAACACTTATGAAAGTAAACCAGAAACTAACTGTAGTTGCCATATCGTTAGGAAAAATCTGTTTTCTAAACAATTCTCGATCTTCAGTACGATATAAGTGGAATAGCCCGTATTCATCCTCTTTTAGTTTGGATATAATCTTTCTTAACAAGCCTTTTACTGGTACATCATCACTTCCAAGTAGCCAGATATATTTTCCTTTAGCATTCTGAAAACACCATTCAAAATTCTTATCAGGTCCGATGTTAACAGCATTCCTATGATATATTAATGAAAGGCCTTGCTGTTTGAATCTTTCGCAACATGATTGTAAATCTTCATCTGAGCAATTATCAGAAATATACAAATGGATGTCTTCTTCAAACAAATCCTTGTCTTCAAGAAATCTGTTTAACATCCTATTCAAATAATCTAATCTATTGTATATTGGAATGCAAATAGAAAGTAATGGTTGACTATTCATTGTGCCAATTATTTTTGCATGTATGATAAATCCAGTATCCCCAAGGGAAAAACAGAATATTTAATGCACAATAGCCTGCGGTTATACCAATTAATCCGAACAACTTACCTGACAATATGACAGAGGCCATGTTAGCTATTCCTGCACAGATGGAAACAATCAAATAAGGTTCCTTTTTGTGACATCGCAAATAGGTCGCTAAATTGTCATTAACAGCTTGTACAACAACGGGTATCGTTATTAGGAGCAAGGGCAAATAATCTAAAAAGCGTTCTCCCAGAATCTTACCATTAACAGCAATTTGTGTTGTATTTAACACGAAGATAATTACCAAAAATAAAATCAACATTGTCGTACAAACAATGACTTCTTGGACTATTGTTTTCTTAAAAATCTTATCTAATTGAATATATTCCTTCAATTCTATCAACCGGGACATAAGTGGAATCTTAGTTCCAATCCAGGACATGGAGAAGTTGCGGATAGAATTAAGGACATTAAGACTCATACCAAACTGTCCTGCTGCAACTGCTCCTGACGTAGCAAAAATAACTGGATTCATAAATTGGAAAATGAAATAGCCGCTCATCCAACTTAAAGCGATCTTCCACTGATACGGAAAAATCTCTTTTATATAATTGACCTTTTCATGAATCGGTGTAATCCAGATGCCTTTCAAAATTATCCAAAAGCCATGATTTATAAAATAAATGAAAACGTATATGGCAGAAATCATGGACGATATGGCCATTGAATACAAACCAAGTCCCCCAATCAAACAAGCCCATGTGATGTTGGTAGTAATAATAGTCCTGTAAAACCCCATTTTGGCCATCTCTTTGACAAAATCCAATCCTGTCATAAAAGAGAATACGGGCGCTGTAAATAATCCCCATGCACTCATGAAACTGAGAATGATCCAAGGTGCTTTCCACGATATATTGCTGTCTTCACCATATTCAACAAAAAAAGAAATGCCGAATATTTGCAATGCCAATAGATAAAGGAATGCAACAATCGCATACCATTTCACACAAAAATGTAACAATGAAGACAGACGTGAAAGATGCACCGTCTCTCCAACCAACGTTTTCCCATCTGGTTCCCAAGACAAGTGAGCATGTTCGTGGGCCACATATTGCGTCATAATACCAGTGAACCCAAGTTCAAAAAATATGCTGATGGCCATAATAGCCCCAAAGGTGTAGTAGTAGCCTTGTTCCGTTTTTGAAAGGCAAGTGGCATACAGAAAAACGGATAAAATGCCAAACACAGCACCCAAAACGCCATTGAGGGAGGTGTATGCAATAGCCTTGTCAACACCTAATACGTTTGCAATCTTGTTGTAATGAATCTTTTTGATTGACATGAGATATTTTATTCCTTCATGCTATTTCAATGAGTATAGTTAGGCTGCTTGTTAATATTTGCCAAGGTTCCTCAGTGCTTTTAAGAAAAGAGTGCTACATTTTTCCACGGTTATCTTCCGTTCTCAAATTTAACTGCTATGGCTCTACGAAAAGATTCCTCTACGTTGTATGTAATTTCCCAACCTAATGAGCATATTTTATCAATAGATGGAATCTCTTGTTTCTGTGGTGTCTTCATCTTAACATAGGTTAGGTCGTTTTCGTCGAAGTCATAAATGATTCTTATTCCTTTTTCGGAATATGCATTACATAACAGTTCGGCCAGTTCCTTCATTGAAATATTATTATTCTTATCTCCGCCGACATTATATGCTTCAGCTATTTTCCCATCGAGAAGAATTTTAAAATAGGCAATGACTGCGTCGACTACATAACAGAACGTACGTCTCGTAGTCCCATCCGACTTCATGACGATGTTTTGGCCCTGAATGATATTTCTGATAAAGTCCGAGAATACTCTTCCATCATTCAAATTGACATTTGGTCCCAGCGTATGGAAGATACGGACGATTTTTGTCGGGACGCCATATTGATATGCATAACTGACGCACATGTTTTCCCCCATCCTTTTACTCTCCGCATAGCATACACGTACATTTAATGGGTCAATAATACCATACTTATTTTCTGATATACACATGGTTTCATCCTCGAACTCACCATATACTGCACTGCTGCTATAAAAAAGGAAACTTTCAACCCTATTCTTACGTGCAAGTTCAAGTAAGTTTAAAGTGCCTGTGACATTAGCCTTTAATGTTCCAACAGGATCTTTCCCATAATAAGAAGGAGCCGCTTGTGATGCAGCATGAATAATAAAGTCTATGTGCCCATCATAGTTTATTTTATCTGAAACATCTTGGATGATGAAATCCAAACCGTCTTTATTGGAAAAATCCTTAAACGCTTTTTCTCCTTTTTCCTTATTACGAACTAAAGCAATGACATGAATATTATAACTCTTTAATCTATTAAGAAAGAGCAATGCATAGACCATATACGAGGGAAGCATCCCGTTTGCTCCGGACACTAAAACGGTCTTATTTTGGAACTTTTCCCAATTTATGAGATGTGATTCAATGATTTTTCTGATATCTTCTTCTATTATCTTATTCATTTCCTATAAAATAAATTATGAAGTTATAAACTGTAATGACATAGAAAACCATTAATCAAAATCAGGAGTGGGCTTGTAGATTGGCTTGTTGTATTCAAGTTTGGGCGAGATTGTCGTTAACCCATTCGTAACATACTCAACTACGGCATTTCGTGTCGAGAATATCTTTCTGATTAGCGCTTCGTCGGCAAGACAAGTCTCATCAAGCCTAAAGTACGGCAAACGGTATGACTCTGCCATTTTCTTAAAGTCTGGCGTAGTATATCCTCCGCCTTTTGTCGTGGCAGTCATTCTTCTTTCAAAATACAAAGACTGGAACTGTGTTATCATTCCAAGAGATTCGTTATTGATAATAATTGCTATAACAGGAAGATCATACTGAGAAATCAGCATCAGCGACTGACTCGCTATATGAAATCCCCCATCGCCGCTTATAGAGATAACGCGCCGGTTGTGATTCGCCATAGCTATACCTGCAGAAATAGGTAAGGAGAATCCCATGGGTGCGAGGCCACCACTTGTTACGAACTTTTGATTGCGCCTCAATTTTAATGATTGAGCTGCTATCATCTGATTATGACCTATGTCAGAAACGAAAACATCATTTTCTTCTGAAATAAGATTCAGGCAATTCATCAAAGAGTAGGGTGCTCTATTGCTCACTGCTCTTTCAACTTCTTTCTCTTGGCTATATTTCTCTTTCAAAGCTGTCACTTCCTTGTGCCATTCAGAATAGTCAGGCAAAGAGGCAACCGCATTTGATAAAGCTTCTATAAAATGCTCAGCATCGTCATTCACCTTTATCCTATTTTCAAGGCGATGACACTTCAATTCATTTTCGTCAATATCAACTTGGATAATAGTTCCATGTTCTACAAAAGATTCGATCTTTGCACCTGTCTGTCGTGTATCTAATCTTGCGCCAATTGCGAATAACAAATCCACATTTTCCATTGATTTATTAGCGCAACGGTTGCCATAACTTCCCAACAGGCCAAGATAATATGGATAGTCAGCCCTCACGGCGCCCATCCCCATCAATGAGCAGACTGCTGGTATTTGCGTCTTTGACAAGAACGCGTCAATCAGTGTCTTCGTTTTCTCTCCTTGTGCTCCGGCTCCTAACAGCATCTCCGGTCGCTGGGCTTGGGATAGAAGTCTGGCGATCTCTTTGACATCATAGTCCCGTTGAGTAGATATTACTTCAGGAATATAGGAACGCAGTTCGTCTGGATTAATATCAGTCCGCTGCACATCCATGCAAATATCCAGCATTACAGGACCTTTCCGGCCTGCTTGTGCATAAAAGACAGCTTTCTCCAGTTCGTATCTCAGATTTTCAGCTTTGTCAACCAGGACTGCATACTTGGTAATTGGCTTGACAATGCTAATAATATTTGTTTCTTGAAACCCCTGTTGACGAATTGGTTTATCGTACTTATACTCATAGCTGTTCACCTGCCCTGATATATAGAGTACTGGCACGGAACCGAACCAAGCATCAGCTATACCGGTTATCATGTTAGTCGCACCTGGTCCACTTGTCGCTATCGCTACGCCAAGATTCTCGTTCTCAATAGCATACCCTTCTGCTGCAAAGGCTGCTGATTGTTCATGATATGTTTGCACGAACAGCATTCCTGGAGTACGGGCAATAGAATCGACCAAGTGGGTTATCATTCCACCTATATAGCCAAACACAACATTTACGCCATGTTGCTGGATAAATGAAGCAATGTAGTCGGAAGCTTTCAATGTTCTGAGAATCTTTTTATTTCATTTATGCAAATACCATACACATCTTCTTCTTGATACTTCTTGTACCAGTCTGCTACCAGTGCTATTGTTTGCTTTGAATTCAGCGTAGGTTTCCATCCTAACCGAGACTTTGCCTTGTCAATATTCAGCATCAATAGGTTGGCTTCGTGGAGCGCATTGGAATCAGAAATATCTCTTAATTCTCCTTTGCCAAAGTTGTTGACCAACTCTGTGGCAACCTCCCAGACAGTGGAGATAGAGTCTTGCTCAGGCCCGAAATTCCAACCTTCGCAATACTCCGTAGGATGCTCCCACATCTTTTGGGCAAGGAGCAGATAGCCACTCAGCGGTTCTAAGACATGTTCCCATGGACGTACTGCCTTGGGCGAGCGTATCTCTATCGGTTTTCCTGCCTCTAAGGCACGGATACAGTCGGGAACGATGCGGTCTTTGGCCCAGTCGCCACCACCTATCACATTACCCGCACGTACACTGGCAAGACTCACGTGGTGTTTCTTGCCATAATCCTCTGGATTAAAGAAACTCCTGCGCCAACTCTGGATGGCTATCTCGCAGGCTCCTTTACTGGAACTATAGGGGTCGTAACCGCCAAAGGGGTCATCTTCCTTATAGCCACGAATCTGCTCCTTGTTATCATAACATTTGTCGGTGGTTATCATCACAACAACCCTTACAGAGTCGGTGACCCGTACGGCTTCCATGACGTTGATGCTCCCCATCACATTTGTCTCGTATGTCTCTACGGGTATTTCATAGCTGAGGCGGACTAAAGGCTGTGCGGCCAGATGGAAGACAATCTCGGGCTGATATTCCCTGAATATCGCTTTCATCTTCTCCCCGTCGCGGATATCTGCCCGGAGGTCAGCCTTTATTTTCTTGCCAATACCCGAGAGCACATAGTTGTCTTTCTCGGTGTAGGGGTCCAACCCTACGCCGATGACTTCGGCTCCCAGCTCATGCAGCCAGATGCTGAGCCAGCTGCCTTTGAAACCAGTATGGCCCGTCACTAAAACTCGCTTTCCTTTGAAAAAGCCATTGAACATATCTACATTCATACCTTGGAAGCGACGAAATCTTTGATGGTGTCTATCATATATTGGAGCTTCTCAGGCGACATGCCCGGATAGAGCCCCAGCCAGAAGGAATCGCGCATGATTGCGTCGGTAACCGGAAGAGCGCTGCCGACGACGCGATAGTCTTCTCCTTCCGTATATTGTCCGAATGCGGGATGGCGAAGCAGATTGCCGGCAAAGAGATTACGCGTCTGAATTTTGTGGTTCTCCAAATACTTTGTCAATTCATTGCGGGTATAACCGGCATCTTCTTTCACCGTGATGAAGAACCCGAACCAACTCGGTCGGCTGTTCTTCTGAGGCTCCGGCAGCAAAAGACCTTTTACATCCTTCAGTCCTTGATACATCGTGTCAAAGTTCTCTCTTCTGCGCTGGACGATAAAATCGAGTTTCTCCAACTGCGCACAGCCTATTGCCGCCTGCAGGTCGGTGGCCTTGAGATTGTAGCCCAGATGGCTGTAGACATACTTGTGGTCGTAGCCTTGTGGCAACTGCCCGAACTGACCAGAGAAGCGACAGCCACAGGTGTTGTCCACTCCACCTACACACCAGCAATCGCGTCCCCAATCCCTATAGGAATTGACATACTTGTGCAGTTCCGGGTTGTTGGTGTAAACGGCGCCCCCTTCACCCATCGTCATGTGGTGTGGAGGATAGAACGAGGAGGTTCCGATATCGCCGATGGTTCCTGTTTTCTTCCATTCGCCATCGATAAAGTATTCCGAGCCAAGGGCATCGCAGTTGTCCTCTACCAACCACAGGTTATGCTTTCTGCAGAAGTCCACTACAGCCTGAAGATTGAAGGGGTTGCCCAGGCTATGCGCTATCATCACGGCTTTCGTCTTTGGGGATAGGGCAGCCTCCAACTGGGTTGTGTCGATGTTGCCCTCCTCGATGCTCATATCTACGAACACGGGCACGGCACCATATTGCACGATGCAGGCCACCGTCGTCGGGAAGCCTGCTGCCACCGTGATCACCTCGTCGCCACGCCTGATCTGGCGGTCCTTCAATTCCGGCGCGGTTAAGGCGCTAAAGGCCAGAAGATTGGCTGAGGAACCGGAATTGCAGAGAGAGCAATACTTCACGCCCAGCCATTGTGCCAGCCGTGTTTCAAACTTGTGGGCCCAAGGGCCTGCCGTCAGCCAGAAATCCAGCGAGGCATCAACGAGGTTGACCATTTCCTCGTCATCGAAGTAGCGACCTCCGTAGTTCACTCGGGTCTTGCCGGCTTCAAACGCGGGTTGGGGGGCATGAACTTCTCTGTAGTACTCACGGGTAAGTTCAAGTATCTGTCTCTTTAAATCTTCTTTCTTTGCCATATTTCTTTATTTACTATAGTCGGGAATATTGGGTACACTCCTTTCCCATCTTTTCCAAGGAGCTTTATCTTCAAGCAACAATTTCTCCAGCATATTCTTTTCGCGAATATTGTCCATACACTGCCAGAAGCCTTCGTGGATATACGACATCAACTGCCCCTCGTTGGCAAGGGTCTCCAGCGGCTTACGTTCAAATACGCAGTCGTCCCCATCAAGCAAATCGAACACCGCAGGCTCTAACACCATATACCCGGCATTGATGGGAGCGCCATCAGCGATGCTTTTTTCACGGAACGACTTGACAGCATTGTCGCCACCGATGTCAAGAACACCTTTTTCCTGCTTCATCTTTACTGCGGTCAACGTGGCTGTTTTGCCGTGGCTGCGATGGAAATCCAACAGCTTGTCAATGTCCACGTCGCAGACGCCGTCGCCATAGGTCATAAAGAAAGTCTCATTGCCCACGTAAGGCTGTATGCGTTTGATGCGTCCGCCCGTCATGGTGTTGTAGCCGGTGTCTGCTATCGTCACCTTCCATGGTTCCAGATGACTCTCATGGATCGTCATCTCATTCTTGCCATGGCGGAAGTCAAAGCTGACATCTGAGTTATGAAGGAAATAGTTGGCAAACCATTCTTTGATGTATTCTTGACGATAGCCGGCACAGATGATAAATTCATGGTGCCCAAAGAAAGAATACTCTTTCATGATATGCCATAGAATCGGCATTCCGCCAATTTCTATCATCGGTTTAGGCTTGAACTGCGATTCTTCGGATATTCGAGACCCAAAACCACCTGCCAATAATACTACTTTCATTATTTCAATTTGCTAAAAATGTAACATTCAGAACCTGAGAGGGCAACATTGTTCTTTTACTTGAAAATGAACTCAGATTATATAGTGATGATAGCCATTCCACAGCCATCAAGTGAAAAATACATCCCGATAACTCACCATTTTGTATCAGGAATGATTGTTTTTGGGGATTTATCGTTATTATTTTTCCCCAAAATGAAAGATTTTGGGGGCGCTTTGGGGATTTATCTTGATTTTTTTGTATCTTTGCACCCAACAATCACCGCAATAAAAGGTCATTCATTATGGACAAGTATTTCATAGGACGAGAAGAAGAAATCCATTTGCTCCAGGAGATCATGGATTCTGGTAAGCCTGAATTTGTGGCTGTCTACGGACGGCGCAGAGTGGGTAAGACATACCTCATCCAGCAGTTCTTCGAAAATCGCTTTGCTTTCTCGGCTACGGGAATCATAGATGGCAAGAAGGACGAAGAGCTGTTTTCATTCACAAGTTCGCTCATCACTGCCGGCTATAGCGGCCCGCGCCCAAGGAATTGGCTGGAAGCTTTTGAGTTGTTAAAGCAGACGCTAAGCCAGCATCCCCATCGAGGGCGTCAGGTCGTTTATATCGACGAACTACCTTGCTTTGACACGCCCAAGTCAGGCTTCGTCCGTGCCCTTGGCTATTTCTGGAACACGTGGGGCTCGCTGCAGAAGGACCTCGTTCTCATCGTCTGTGGGTCAGCCACGTCGTGGATGATGGACAACATTGTAGACAACCATGGCGGACTTCACGACCGCACCACTCATACCATATACCTTCGCCAGTTTAACTTGTCGGAAACCGAGCGCTATCTGAAGGCTGGGCATTTCCTCTGGCCCCGTCAGATGATAGTAGAGACCTATATGATGTTGGGAGGCATCCCTTATTACCTGAGTCTCCTCAACAGCAAAGAGAGTCTGGCACAGAACATCGACCGCCTCTATTTCCGTAAGAATGCCGAACTGAGTCAGGAGTATCGCCGTCTGTATAGTTCGCTTTTCAAGAATCCGGAGCCATACGTCAAAATCGTAGAAGCCCTTGCGAAGAACAAGCAGGGACTTACACGCAGCGAAATAGCCACGGCCCTGAAAGTTCCTTCAAGTGGAACCCTTACCCGCCTTCTTGAGAATCTCGTCTGCTGTGACATGATTCGCCGCTATGTCACGAAGGTGAACGGGCGCCCCAAGGTGAACGACCCCTACTATCAGCTGACAGACCTGTTCTCACTGTTTCATCTGACATTCTCAAAAAAACTCGTCACTGAAGACTACTGGGAACAGCGCCTGAACACACCCATCGTCAACACCTGGCAGGGATTGGCCTTCGAACATGTCTGCATGGTACACATCGGACAGATTCGGCAGGCGCTGGGACTTGGGCGCATTGCCGTGGAGTACTATTCCTGGCGTAGCAGCCAGCCATCTCGCGCTCAGGTAGACATGATTATCGAGCGTGCCGACCATCTTGTCAATCTTTGTGAAATTAAATATTCATATTCCGAATACACCATCACAGCCAGCGAGCATAAGGCCATGAACAGCCGTATAGCGGCTTTTGTGCGAGAGACGAAAAACCGGAACGGCATATTGCCAACTTGGGTGACACCTTACGGGCTTTCCCGAAATGAGTACTCGGTTCAGGTGCAGAACGAAGTCACTATGGACGATCTTTTCGCGTGAATCGTCTCAGCCTTCTTTGCCAGATATTTACACTACTTTCCAGTCATCTATCAGCTTGGTCTGGGTGGAGAAGTTGATACCAATCTTGAAGAGGCGTCGCGGGTCGTCGGCGAAGGGTAGGGCATAGCACTTGTCTTCTATCTGCTGCAGGGCGACGGTGGCCGTCTGGTTGATCTTCAGCTCCAGAATGTAGATGTAGTCGGGCGTCTGTATGAGGATGTCCATGCGGCCGTCGGTGGTGTGACGCTCAACGTCAACATAGAATCCCATGAGTCGGAAAAAGACGTAAAGGGTGTTCTGGAAGTAGATTTCCATGTTGCCCATCACCTGATAGTCGCCGTTGGCGAAGAACGCTTCCAGACGGCGCATGAAGCCCTCGGCGTCGCCCTTTTCTATATCCTTTACAAAACGGGCAATGGAGAAGCGGCTCTTGTCAGTGACCTTGGGTGTGTAGAAAGGCAACAGATACTTGATGAATCCCTGTTCCACTTCTCGGTTAGGAAAGTCGAGCTTATATTCATCAAAACGTGTATCGTAGCTCTTCAGCGTGAGGTAGCCGCTCTGGTAGAGCAACGGCAGCGGATTCTCGTCCATGATGTCAATGCTGTTCAGCGTGTCGGTGCTCAGCTCCTCGCGTGTCATGTTCTCCAGCGGGTAGCCGGTCTTCTTGAGCTGATAGACGAGAAACGACGGTGTGCCCGTCTCGAACCAGTAGTCGCGGAACACGCGGCTATCGAGTGTGTTGAGCACGCTGAACGGGTTGTAGACGCCCTCCTTAGTGTATTCGTTGAAATGATAGCCGTCGAAGTCGCGCCGCAGACGCTCGTAGCACTCCTCCTTGGTCATGCCGTTGTTTTCGGCCAGTTTCTCAACACCATCGTCAAAGTACGTGTGCAGTTCTTTCTCCGTGATTCCACAAACGTTGGAGTAGGCAGGCAGCATCGATATGTCCTTCAGGTTGTTCAGGTCGCTGAAGACGCTGACCTTGCCGAACTTCGTGACGCCGGTGAGGAAGGCGAAGCGGATGTACTGATCACAGGACTTCAGCGCCCCATAGAAAGCCTTCAGCTTACTGCGATAGGCCGTTTGCAGCGGTTCGTTGTCAATGGCCTGTAGCAGTGGCTTGTCGTATTCGTCAACGAGGATAACCACACGCAGCCCCGTCTGCTCGAAAGCATTGGTAATGACATGAATGAAACGCTCTTCTGCGGCACGGTCCTTGTAGGTGTCTCCATATCGCTTCTCCCACGATTCCAAATGCCGGTTCAACTCAGCTTCCAGTGATGACTCGTCTTTGTACTCACGGGTATTCAGGTCCAGATGCAGTATAGGGTATTGCTTCCACTCCTTCTCCACCTCAGCCACGGCCAGCCCCTCGAAAAGTTCCTTCTCGCCCTTGAAATAGGCTTCCAGCGTTGACAACAGCAGTGACTTGCCGAAGCGGCGTGGGCGCGAGAGAAAGTAATAGCTTCCCTCCGACACCATCTTATACATCAGTGCCGTCTTGTCAACGTAAGCATAGCCTTCACGGCGCAGCTTTCCAAAGTCTTGGATGCCTATAGGATATATCATGCTCTTAAGCTACAAGTCAATGTTTCCGCTGCAAAGATAGGCTTTATTTTTTAAACTGCCAAATTATATCATGCAGAATTTTTTTATCTCAGCCCTTTGCGAATATCTTTAGTCACAACTTAGTTGCTTGGGGTCGCTTCGCTTGTCGAAGAATTTTCAGCTATGCGACCATTATTACTCAGGCTTTCTTGCGAATATCTTATTGAATTCCCAACTAATCGAACAATCGGCGAGTTCCATCTTGAATTGAACCCGCTTAGTGGAACAGTTTTAGCAGTTCGTTGTCCATCCGTTTACAAGTACGCGCATCGGCGTTCTGCCATAGGTAACTAAATACGCGCTGATAGTGAAGGATGTCTTTTGACGTGCCCTTTCAGACGCCATTATACAAACGTTTGCTGACATGGATGTCCGAACATATCTCAGCAACGCTGATCTTCTCTCTCATTCGAGTCTCGCTCAGGAGTTCACCGAAATCCTGAAGCTGTTTTGGGCCATTCTGATTCATTTTTTATGTTAAAAACAATTAAAAACTGCTAAATCCCTTAACATTAGAACCACCTTTAGGTGGTAACAGGTTTTCAAAAATTTGACATATCTTTGCCGAGTAGATGAACAGATATGGAAAAGTTGAATTTAATTGAAAAAGAATTGGCATTGGCTGGGACTGACCAAAGGGTGCGGGAGCGGCTTATGCTGCTTGAAGAACGTCGCATCACACCGGACAGGGTACTTCCGCAGATGGATTTCCTATTCACCCTATTCGGACATCCCTGCTTTCCGCGAGGGGAGCTGGTGGCTCTCACTGGAAAGGCCAAGAGCGGTAAGACCTTAGTGGCATCCATCCTGATGGCTCTTGCCTTCCAAAACCGGGTGCTTTCTTTTCAACGAACCGGCCAGGAAAGGCTACATGTACTATGGTACGACACGGAACAGAGCGAGGAGTCAACGAAAGACATTCTGCTAAACCGTATTATACCTCTGGCTGGTATGGCCCCGGACTCTCTGCCTTTAGATCAGCTGGACGTGTTCAACGTGCGCGGGGTTTCCCACACTGAGCGGTTGCCACTCCTGGAACTGGCAATCGGACGCTGTCATCCCGACCTTGTCATATTGGACGGTATCCGCGACCTGGTGGCTGACATCAACGACGGGGTAGTGGCTCAGGATACGGTGGAGCGGCTTATGCGGACGGCCTCAGAAGGTCACTGCTGTATCGTCTGTGTGCTGCACCAGAACAAGTCGTTGGATGACCCCAACCTGCGTGGATGGATTGGCACGGAGCTGACAAACAAGGCATTCGAAGTGTATGTATGCGAAAAAAACGGACAACGTGTATTCTCGCTCTATCAGACTCATACACGAAAGTATGATATTGTGGACAAGTTGCACTTCACTGTGGGTGTGGATAACCTCCCAAGGGAAGCAGGGCCTGTTGCTTCTGCTATGCCACAGCCTGCCGTCCAGTCAGATGCCATGGACGTGTTTCGCGAGGTACTGGCTGGGAAGTCATGCATGAGGTATAATGAGCTGTCGGATGCTGCAATGAAAAGGCTGCACATAAGGAGCTACCAAGCATTCTACCGCCTGTTGAAACGAGCCATTGAGAAGGGGATTGTGGAGAAGTCGCGTGACTTAAACGGCCATGTCATCTACTCGCGAAGCGATGTGGCGAATACCACCTGGCCTTCGCTTTACGCGGGCGCGCCGCCCGGCTGACTTTACCCCCCCCCTCTATACATGCCCCCTTATAGGGGGCTATTGTATGAGGGAGTCAGGCGGGAATGTTTTTAAAGCAGTTGTTTAATGAAAAAAGTTAATATCAAATGGATAAACGAACCTTGGACAAGATAAGGCAGGTGCCAGTGACCGACGTAGCGGAGCACTTAGGCATCACGCTCTATGGCATGGGAAAGGAGAACAAGCGGTGCCGCTGCATTTTCCACGATGACCGTCATCCCTCTATGCACCTCAATACGAAGCGTAACATCTTCAAGTGCTTTGCCTGTGGCAAGGGAGGCGATGTCATTACGTTAGTCATGCAGCAGAAGGGTTGTGACTTCCAAGAGGCTTGCCGATGGCTCACGCAGGAGTTCTGCGTGGTGCCCCCTCTTACAGAGAATGAAAACCATCCGACCGAGCCGGCATCATTCCTGGCGCCTAAGCTGGTCGCCCAATCCCTGAGTACCAAGTCTGTCTTCTGCCAGTCGTTAGTGAGCAAAAGCATCCTCACGGAGAAGCAGATGCTCATGGCTGCCAGCCGCTACCGGTTGGGAATAAGCCGTGACGGCGGCGTGGTGTTTTGGCAGATTGACTGTATGCAGCATGTACGCGACGGTAAGATTATGTTCTACAAGTCCGACTGCCACCGTGACCACAGCCGTGTACCCACGTGGGTGAGCTACCGTCTGAAGCGAAGCGGTGTGCTGCAGCCTTTGTGGGAACCGTGCCATTGTCTTTTCGGCCTGCATCTGCTGAAGCCGGAAACCGACGGGACGTGGCCTGTGGTTGCCGTGGTGGAGAGCGAGAAGACTGCCGTCATCTGCTCAGCATTGTTTCCTCAGTATGTGTGGGTATCAACGGGGGGTATGTCATCGCTCACTCCCGAGCTGTTGGCTCCGCTCCGTTGCTGCCGTGTGGTACTCTTTCCTGACACGGACCTGGAGCGCACCACCTTCCGTCAATGGAGTCTCATAGCTGACAGGGCTTCGGTAGGCTTCCGCTATCATATCTATGTCAGCCCTCTCCTCGAAGAGAAGGCATCCACGGCACAGAAAGAGCGGAAGATAGATATCGCCGATTTTATGTTTGAAAACGGCTTCATGTCATCGCCTATATGAAAGAAGCCTTTATTCCAGGCGTTTCAAGCCTTTATTCGCATCGAATTCAGCCTTTATTCGTGAACCATTAAGTATTCAAGAACCAATAAGACTTAACACAATGAAAGCAATGACAAAGACCCAGATGGCCGCCTATGCCGGCGTATGCCTTGAGACCTTTTCCAACTGGCTGAAGCCACATCAGGAACGCCTCACTGCTATGGGCTATCCGCCCGGCAAGCGTTGTATTCCGCCAAACGTTGTTGAATGGATATGCCGTCACTTCAGCATAGACATTCCATCGGCAAAGATTTCTAAAGGCGGTTAATTGCTGTTAAGGGCGGTTAAGGCGGGATAAGTCCAAAGGGCTTGCTCCAGATGTTGTAACTTTGCAGTGAAGTTAGGACGATGTCCTACGCAGAGAACGAGGTCTCTCTTACTCTGCACGAGCGATGCTCTCCACTTCACTGCGAGGACAGGCTGCACCTCGGAAAAGCTCAAACAAGCTTGGCTCTCCACTCGGTTTGCACTGTCCTTGTCAGGAGAAAAAGGGACGATGTCCTACGCAGAGAACGAGTTTTCTCTCTTACTCTGCACGAGCGATGCTCTTCCACTTCACTGCGAGAACAGGCTGCACCTCGGAAAAGCTCAAACAAGCTTGGTTCTCCACTCGGTTTGCACTGTCCTTGTCAGGAGAATAAGGGACGATGTCCTACGCAGAGAAATAGGCGCCTAAATATAATTATTCACCTTTAACACAACAAAATTATGCCAGTATTTATCAAAGTCAGTAAAAACAACAACTCAAAGAGTACGGCCTACGGTAAGCACTACGGCCGGGTTATTGCCACCAAGACAATGACGTACAACGAACTGTGCCGTCACATGTCGGAGCACAACTCCGTCTATGGCGAGGACGTCTGCCTTGGCGTGGCCAACAAACTCCAGTCATGTATCCTGGAACAGCTCCTTGAGGGCAAGAAAGTGCAGTTCGGAGAACTCGGCACCTTCTACCTTGCCGCAAAGAGCAGTGGTACGGAGAAGGTCGAGGACTTCAGCCTCGGATCCAACATACAGGGTCTCTTCCTCTGCTTCGCACCCAGCCGCACCGACGTGAACAACCTCACATCGAAGATGCTCAAAAAGAAGGCCACTCTCATGAATGTCAAGTCCCTCACTGAGGCCAAGGCTAAGAGTGCTGGCACACAGCAGTCAACAGACAATGGACAACAGAACAGCGGCTCTAACACAGGTGGCAGTTCAGACACGGGAAGCACAACTCCCTCTTCGGGTGGCAGCACCAGTGGCTCAGGCGATAGTGATCCCGACAATGGGGACGGTATGGAGTAGGCCTTGTTCATCAGCCCTGATGGCTCTCCCCCTCAAGGGGGGAGATGCCCAGGGGCTATGCAACCGATATTAATCACCACATCACCCTATAACCAAATCCTTTAAATGTTATATTTATGAAGAAAGAGACAAAAGAAGCATTATTGAAGGCGTTTCTTACCTTCCTGGCCTCCTTGATCGGTGTCCTCAGCGGTGCACAAGCAGCCGTGTTAGTTCATCACACACTCATCCAGGTGTAGCGGAATCTGTTTAGGGTCGCTTCGCTCAAAGCCCCGAGCAAGCGAGAGCAGAGTCTAACTTGTTTGATCTTTGCCGAGCGAAAGGGGATTCGACCTGAAAGGTCAAAATCAAAACAAAAATTTCAGATAAAATTAAATTAGTTCTGAGTTGTGCGGCTCCTCAATGCAATCTATATCTATATCAATTCAATAAATTTTTGCTTATAATTTTTGCTTTAATTTTGAGCTATGCGACCATTAATTATTCAGACTCTCTAGGAAATATTATTAGTCCCTACTTAGTTGTTTTTAGTGGCCGCAGCGACCAATAAAATCGAATAAGATGCGAACAATAACCCTTATTATCATCCATTGCTCTGCTGTCCGACCCGGGCAGCAGAGTTCTGCTCAGGACATCGACCGGTGGCACAAAGCCAGGGGTTGGAAAGGCATTGGCTACCATTATGTGGTGCGCCGTGACGGCACTGTGGAGTCGGGACGTCCGCTGGAACAAGTAGGTAGCCACTGCCGCTACCACAATCGGCACAGCATCGGCGTGTGCTACGAGGGAGGCCTCAATGAGGCCGGTCAGTTCGCCGACACTCGCACACCAGAGCAAAAACGTGCCATGAGGCTGCTAATTACAGCATTGTGCAAACGCTTTCCCCGTGCCTTGGTTGTCGGTCATCATGACCTGAACCACATGAAAGCCTGTCCTTGCTTTGATGCCGTGAAAGAATATGACCAACAAAGGCCATAATCAGCATCATGACGAGGGAGAGAGGCTATTTCCAGAACTGATACCAGTGTTTCTTTCTCTTCCGGTGGGACTTGGAACTCTTTTCGCCGTATCCGTATCCATAGCCATAACCATAGCCGTATCCGTAACCATAGCCATAACCGTAGCCATATCCATAGCCGTATGCCGGTTTCAGGCTGGCACCGTTCAGCACAATAGCCATGTTCTTCAGGGTGTTATCCTGATAAAGGCGTTCCACCTCGGGCAGCTGGCGGCGGTCTATGTTTCCTACGCGGATAATAAATATGGTCATGTCGGTTACACGGTTGGTGATCTTGGCATCGGCTATACCACCCAGCGGCACGTTGTCGATAAGGACATAGTCATAGCTTGGAGCTACCTCGGCTATCAACTCTTCCAGTCGCGGGCGCATGAGCAGTTCCGACGGGTTGGGTGCAAGGTGTCCGGCGGGTATGAAGTCGGGCATGCCTGGAGCATCGTGGATGATAATGTCTGAGGCTGAGAAGGCGCCAGCCAGATAGTCCGAGGCACCATTGCGGTCATGAATGCCCTTGAGCCTGGTAAACGAGCGCTTGCGTATGTCCAGGTCGATTACCAGCACCCGCTTCTCCACAGCAGCCAGGCTCTTGGCCAGATGGGCTGTGATGAATGTCTTACCCGAATTCTCGTGGAAGGAGGTTAGTGTGATGACCTGTGCGCCCTCCTTCTCCTTCTTCATGAAAGCGATGTTTGTACGCAATACGCGTATGGCCTCAGTGATAATCTCGTGTCCTTCATGCTCCGTATTGTCGGCCTTAAAGGCCTTCTCCACATTCATAGACTTGTCAAACGGCACCTCGCCCAGGAACGGCACGGTGAGTACCCCTTCGAGGTCGCGCCGTGAGCGTACCAGAGTATCCAGGAAGAGACGTGACAGCAGGATGAGCGCGGGGATGAGCAGGCCCGCCAGAATACCCAGGAAGAGAATCTTTCCGCGGTTGGGGCTGATGGGATACTCATCGCCGTCGGACGAGTCGATGATACGGGCATTGTCTGCCACCATTGCCTGGGCAATGACATTCTCCTCGCGCTTGTTAAGCAGGAAGGTGTATAGCGCATCCTTTATTTTCTGTTGCTGTTCGATGCTGTTGAGCTCGCTTTCCTTGGCCGGCATCTGTCCCATCTTTGAGTCGGCACGCCGTCCGCGGTTTATGATATTGGTGCGCATGGTCTGCAGGTTCTTGATGTAGTTGTCCATCTGCGTCATGAGCAGCGAACGCTGGGTCTGTATGTTCTCCCGCAGTTCCTTTACGATGGGGTTGGCATCGCTGTCGCCCCCGCCCAGGCGGTCCAGTTCGGTGACGAGCGCGTTGACTTTAGCGACCTGTTCCTCCAGTCCGCTTCCCTCCAGTCCCACGTTTGCCGGGATGAGTCCTTTTTGGTTGGCGGGGTCTCGCAGATAGTCGCGCATGGCCTCTGCCATTCGCAGTTGTACCTCCTTGTCATACGTCTGGTCCTCGGTGGTGTACACCTCCTCCATATAGCGCTGTGCCGTGGCCGTAGGACTGAGCATGCGGTTGGCGCGTTTGAAGTCGGCCAGCTGGTCTGTTACGCCACCCAGCTCTGCGCTGATTTCTGCAATGCGTTCGTCAACGAAGGCAGCGGTCTTTAGTGCTATCTGCTCCTTTGTATTGCGTGCATCGGCATTATAGGCCTCGATGAGGCCTCTTAGTACGGCCTGGGCACGTTGCCAGGAAGCATCTTTCAGCGAAAGACGTACCACGGAAGCCATTTCGTCATCCTGGCGTATACTAATGGCATTATGATAGAATTGTACTACCGACTGTATGGGCATCTTGGTGACGTGTGTCTCCAGGTTTATCCATGTATTGTCAAACTTGTCAGTCAGCGTGATGCGTAACCGGCCCACGGGTGTCTTGACTACCTGGCCCATAGACACGCTGACGGAGGGGGAACCCTCGTAGAACTCAGAGAGGACGGCATGATTGCGGTCCTTAATATGCATGGTGAAGCTGCATGACTGCACGGGAATGCTATCCACAAACTCTATCTTGACGGGTTCGCGTCCGTACATGTCGCCTTGATAAAGCTGGATGCGGATGGTGTAGAGCATGTCTGTGTGTGTATTGCGCACCACCTGTTCCAACAATTCCTTGGAGCGTAGCATGTGCAGCTCGTTGGCAATATTGACAGAGTTGAACACCGTGCTGTATCGGCTCAGACCCACCACTCCGTCAGCGTTGGAGGGATTATTGATGAGCACATCGATGCTGCTGAAGTAGGTACGTTGCGAGTGAATATACCTGTTGTAGGCCAGGCCCACGCAGATGGCTATTGAGAGAACAAACCACACCCAGTTGGACAACAGGTAGCGCAGGATGTCCATTACATTAAACTCAAAAGCATCTGGATTCCCATTTGTTTTCTTATTTTCCATATATTGGTTATTGTTTATCGGTTATTGTTTATCGGTGCCGCTACTTAAGAATATAGGTCAGCGTATAAGCTATAGAAGCCAGCGCGGCCACTAGGGATACCCATATTGCCGACCTGTTTGCAGCATCTTTCTGGAGCTTCTTAGGTTCGGCATAGACGATGTCGTTCTGCTGGAGGTGAAAAGCAGGAGAGTTATAGAGTTCCTTTGTTGTCATGTCAATGTCATATTCCATACGCTCGTTTCCATTCTCGCGGATAACGCGCACTTTATCATATTTGGCTGTACCGCGTAAGTCACCCATCTGTGCCACAGCTTGTAAGACGTTGATTTTGGCATCGGGTATGACGAGTTTGCCAGGAGCCAGTGCACCCAGCCCGTAGATGGTGAAATTGGTGATGCGCGCATCCACCAAGGCATCGGGGATGTATTTGCCGTTGACCAA
The DNA here is from genome assembly GCA_946407895.1 of uncultured Prevotellaceae bacterium. Taxonomy (GTDB): domain Bacteria; phylum Bacteroidota; class Bacteroidia; order Bacteroidales; family Bacteroidaceae; genus Physcousia. Next base: position 44,736 of record CAMJQA010000001.1, on the reverse strand, counting down.
AAGCCCCTGTATGTGGCTGGAGATCTGTCGTGTGGTGAGGCCTCCCACCTGCAGACGGCCCAGGATGGGGAAGTCAATGAATCCCTCGTCGTCAACAAGATACCCCCTGACGACGGCATCATTACTGCTGGAAGCTCCTCCTTCCTGTGAGACCTGGTAGGAATAGGCATTGAATGGGATAGCCAATTCCTGTTTCGTGCAAATCACGTGAATCTCCAGGCGGTCGCCAGGCATAACATGTGCTTCTTGTTTGTTGGTAATGGGTAAGGTGCTGTCCAGTGGCATGTCTTGCAAATATACATACTTGGCATGTTTGCACGACTGGCACATCAAAATGATTGCTGGTAAAAGAACCAGGTTGATTGTTTTTCTCATATCGCTATTTTTTTTTCGTTATCGTTGAACGGTTATGGGTTATCGGTTATCGTTTATAGCTTATGGGTTATTGTTTATCGGTTATCGTTATCGTTATCGGCTTCTTCCACTGTCCGAGGGTAAGGCTGCCTATTTTACATATCATTTCCCATGGGGCATAGCGCATGGAGAATGGCATTTTTCTCAGAATCTGCTTCACTGTATGCCGTTTGATATTTGCATGGCTGTCTGCTGCCCGCTGCCATGCTATGGTATGTTGCCCAAAGTTACCTTCCTCCAGTATGGTTTTCATTAGTCGCTGGCTGTCGGCCTCTTTCCTTATCAGAGGTGACGGAAGTTCATAGGCCGGCAAACCGAGGTAGTCAGTCAGGATGCTATGCATCAGGCCGGTCCAACGCTGCAGTCCCAGACGCTTGTAATAATATGTCAGGCGGTCTGCGTCATATTGTTCATGCCAGGTGTGATAGGCCCTTGCCATATCGCAGAACTGCCTGAGTCCTATGCCAACCGTAAAGGCATGTTTCATCAGGTGGGCATTGAGCATGATCAGGGAGAGCATGGGTGAAGGTATTGAGAATACTGTCCCATCGCCTGTATGGATTTCCCGAAACCCCTCTTCAGCTATCAGCTTGGAAAGGACCTTCTGGCACTGTGGTGCCTCAATATCGATAAGTTGTTGATGCAGTTCAACCTCAGCGTCTTGTATATCGAAGCTGAGACTGCCATCGGCCGAAGCTGTTGGAGCATACCCCTGTCTGCGGAGCTGTGCTGGTAGGTTCTTAAAGACCTGGCCAGAAGGAATAAACCAGTCGATGTCGCCGCATTCTCTCCATTCGGGGTGGGTGTAGAGCAGACCCACGGCCATTCCCTTCATCAGGATGGGTTTAACCCCCTCTTGTTCCAGTAACAGGCGCGTGGCCCCGACGGCACTGGCCATCTGCACGTTGCTTCTCTCTATGGCATCCACCGCAGCCAGCATGGTCCACATCATTGGCTGCGGAGGGCGTTGCTCCCTGGGTAACTGCCCTATGGCAGACCACAACAGGCCACGTACGGTCTGGCGCCTGGCTGTTTCCCATACCCCTTGCCATTCTTCCGGAGTAGGCAACGGCTCTGGCAGTTTGCCAGCAGGTGTGTTCCACAGACCGCAGCGCAGGAGATGGAAGAAAAGAGACTCCTGCGGCATCATTTCGCGAGCAGTCCGAATGCCTTCCATTGTAAAAGCATGTCCTCTACATCACGGGTTGCAACCTCGGGGGCAACATCATAGGCATTACACAGCTCCTCTGTCATCATCTGCGCCGTGAATTCCTTTTCGCAAAACGTCTTCCACAGGTAGGCTGCGGCGTTACTCATCTGATAGATATGGGTGAAGTCGATGTTCTCCTTGTCGGGATCTACAATCAGATAGTCATTGTCTATCTGTCGAAGCTTAAGTCCGGACTTTATACGCATTGCTTGTTTCTCAATAGGCGTTATTTGGAATCAGAATTTACGTCCTGTTATGATGGCACATGTCGTAAGCCAGATGATTTCCAGGTCAAGCCATATAGACTGGTGTTCCAGATAGTCGAGATCCATGTCGAGCCGATGAATCATCTTCTCTAAGGTGTAGGTATAGCCGTTGTAGAGCGTGGCTTTGGAGAAAATGCCCGGCCGCAGGGCGTAGATGCGTACGTAGTCAGGACGCACCTCCATGATCTGATTGATAAAGAAGAGGCGCTCGGGCCGCGGCCCCACAAAGGACATGTCGCCCCGCAGTATGTTCCACAGCTGTGGAAACTCGTCAAGGTGGTGTGCCCGCAGGAAACGGCCGAAGCGTGTCTGGCGCTCGTCGCCCTCACGCCACAATTGTGGCTCAAGCTCATTTTCGGCCTCACGGTTCATGGTGCGGAACTTATAGAGCGTAAAGGGACGCCCGTGGTATCCAATGCGTTCTTGGCGGTAGATGGCCTCTCCGCCGGTGAAGCGGATAATCAGATAGATGAGAGCGATGGGCAGGGCAAAAATAACCATGCTTATTAGGGCAAAGATAATATCAAATAGACGTTTCATTAGCGATTGTTTTTTCTGGGAATAGGTTATTATAGAGTGTCTCCATACGGTTTATCATCTGGTCATAGCGGAACAGGCGTTCATAACGGGCACGGGCCTGACGGCTGAGTCGCTGATAGAGTTCGTCGTCGGTGCACAGCCTGACAATAGCTTCGGCCAAAGCCTTGCTGTTACAGGGCTCCACGGTGAAGCCCGACTCACCGTCCTTGTTGACCCAGGGCACGCCGGAGCCTGGTATGTTGGTTGACACAATGGGCTTGCCAAATGCCAGGGCCTGCACTTGAACGATGGCAAATGCCTCGCGCTTGTCGATGGATGCCAGGCAGAATATCTTGCAGGCTTTGAAGTATGATACAATCTCGCCTTGGGGGATGAATCCTATGAGCTTGACCTTATCCTGCAGTCCCTCGGCCTCTATTTGCCGTTGAAGAGAGTCATGGAGGAAACCCTTTCCACCAATGAGCAAGACATAGTCATTGGGGATATATTTTGCAGTCTCGATAAGGTAGTTAAGGCCTTTATACAGCACCAGCCTGCCGATGGTGAAGATGATTTTCTTACCGGGATAGCGGCCGGTCAGGTCAACATGCACTTCTTCTTTTTGTGCAGAGGGGTCTAAAACGCCAATGGGCACGCAGACCGTCTTGTGTTGCACATGCTTCAGGGCATCTGACTCCTTGATATAGACGGGCGAGGTGCCCACAATCAGGTCGGCTCGCCCGATGAGCCAGCTCTGCAGGGGGGTGTAGAACTTCAGCAGCCTGTGCTGGCGTATGATGTCGGAGTGCCAGTGAAGCACCACCTTACCCTTGAACCCCGACAGGAACAGTGCCAATGCAGCCATAGGGTCTGGATGGTGGATGTGGATGATGTCATAGTCCTTCCGCATGCGGCGCAAACGCAAAATCATGCCAGGTGAAATCATTGTGGCCTTGGCTTCGAGGAATGTCTTGCAGCGATAGAGTCTGCACTGCGGGTTAACCTCTATGGTGGATGTCTCGCCGTCCTGGCTTGCATAAAGCAGGTCGCAGCGGTAACCGCGTTCAGAGAGACCCAGGGCAAGCCGGTGCATCACAATCTCCACACCGCCCAGGAGGGGGTAGAATTTTCCAAGTTGTAATATTCTCATTGTTGTAGTATCAGATTGAAGAGTTGCGGCCAGTCGGCTGCGCAGGGCGGGGTGGAATGTACGGCGGCCACGGATTGAAGCCCCTGTTCATTACCCAGTATGAGTTCTTTCATTTTTTCTTTCAGTTCTGAAGCATTTGCCGGATTGAAGAAAGCAGTCTTCCGGCTTCCGGCAGCCGTTTCGTGAGTGTAGGGCAGGTCGGCCAGCAGCATGGGACGCCCGGTTACTGCAAACTCGGAGATGGGCAGTCCCCACGTCTCCACCCACGATGGAAAGACGAGGCAGTCTGCCTGGGCATATAGGGCGTTGAGATGCTCCCTGTCCACAAAGCCGCTGAAGCGTATGGACTTTACATCGGCCCACTTGCGACATATCCACTGGCTGTATGGATTCATACATGCTGACGTAGTCAGTATCACCTCAAAGCGTGATGGCTCCATTTCCCTTTCCAACAGTCGTGCCGCCTCGCAAATGCACTCAAGGTTCTTGTGAACATCGGGATAGGCCGGGTAGATGAAGCGATATACCCCGTCGTGCGGTCGCTGGTCGGGTATCGGGTTGCAGACGGCATTGGGGCGTGCTACAATGATGTTTTCCCTTCGGAGGCCGAACATCTTTTGGAATGCTGCCTTGAACCACTCCTGCTGCACGATGATGTAACGGTTGCGATGGATATTGATGCGGTATATCCATTTTGTGAACAGGGCAAAGCAGACGATGCGGTAGTTCAGCCACAAGTGGCGCCACTGCCAACGGAAGAAGGGATATGAGTTGTGGCAATAGACGGCTTGGCTGCGTGCCTTTACCCGTGGAGTGGTGTCGTGGAGCGACAGCCACAGGTCAATATCGCCCAATTGCCGTGATATTTTGTGCATCGTCATGTATTCGCACCACAGCCGATGAGCCCAGCTCTTCGTGCTCCATGGCAGCTCGATGTATTCTATGCCGTCATACTGAGCCAATGCCTTTTTGTGCACCAGGGCCACGATGCGAATATCACGCTGTCGTGCCAGCTGTGAGAGGGCAGCCAGGCAATCACGCAGGATGGCCAGCGTGCCACCCTTCCTCAGGTTTACTGCAGAGATGACAATGGTCATGACGAAGGACGAAACGCTACGCTACGAAGGCGGAAACTAAGAGGGGTTACGTAGAGTTCTTATTAGGGAGGCAATTTGACGTTCAATGCCTATTCAGCTATGTTGCTACTTATGCTCACTGCTGCACGTTGTAATTGGTCACAAAGTCCTTTTTTCTCAAACCACGGCATTTTGTCCGTAATCTGATATATCTTTGTTGAATACTCCACGGCATCTATCCAAACCTTATAATCTCTGAAATTCCGAGCTTTCCCAGTCATCGTTTTTATTTTTCGCTATGGTTTTGTTTTCGTAGCGCAGCGTTTCGTCTTTGTTATCGTTCAAAAAGTCGTGTCCACTGCTGCATGATGCGTTCCTCGGAGAATGCCTCTGAGGCTTTCACCGCAGCCGCTCCCATTCGTAGGCGCTGCTCTTCATTACCCATCAGCTCTGCCAGCCTACCGGTGAAGGCGTCTTTGTTGCGCCCTTCGATGAGGTAGCCGTCCACGCCATCGGTGATAACATCACGTGGCCCGCAGGGACAGGCAAATGCCACGATGGGCAGTCCGCAGGCCTGAGCCTCGAGGAGCACCATGGGCAGGCCCTCGTAGCGGGATGTCATGACAAGGATGGACGAATGAATATAGAGGGACATGACGTCTGAGGTAGGGTGCAGGAGCTGCACCGAGTCCGTCAGTCCTAAGCGTTCCACCTGCTCTTGCAGCTCGTGGCGCTGAGGTCCGTCGCCCACAATACTGAGCAGCCATCCGTTTCTCTTATCACCTAAGCGGTGCCATATATTCAACAGGGTGTCGAACCCCTTCTGATAGTCATAGCGGCCTACGGCCAAGACTTGCTTCTGGTTTAAGCGAGACTGTGCTGCGGGCTTAAGGGTGCAGGCATTGGGTATCACCTGCATATTGGGCAGTGGGCCCCACAGAGCTGCATCCTCGTGAGTGAGTACGACGAAACGGTCATACCGTCGTACGATGCTTTCCTCCTGCCTGGTGCGCCAATAGTCGGCCAGGGCCCACAGGCCGCGGCGCCCATACTGTAGCTTCTTGTTTTTGGAGAAGTGAATCTCCAGCACCTTGCGGCTGCCGTCTTTTATCTTATAGACAAACGGTGCATCGTTGTTGAACATGCACACCACAACATCAACGTTCAGCCTCTTCAGCAACTTTTCTAACCGATGCCGATGCCGCCATTGCCTGACGGGGAAGTGCAGCAGCTTGCTCATGAACCGTCCGTTGTCGGCATCGTAGTTGATGCCCAGGTCGTAGCAACGCACATGCTCATCAAGTGCAAAGTAAGGCTTGCGCCCCCGCTGGTCGGTGGTCACGATGGTCACCTCATATCCGTGCCCTGCCAACCAGTTGGCTTTCTGCGTCAGCACCCGCTCCATGCCACCAGCATTAAACGTGCCGGCTATCAGGTAGACTATTTTCAATGGTTATGATTTAGTATCCACAAGACAGAGGACTCAATGTGTCCTGCGTTTAGACTCTTAAGCATCACTTTCAGAACTATCCAATAAATCCGTGACGTCTTGTCAATGTGGATTTACCCGTCAATATTCTTTTTGAGCATTTTTATACATTTCAAAATTCCCAGAAGTTGCAATTTTGTCGTAGTAATGACATAAAATAAAGTCAACCCCTTCATTTGTAGTATTTTTCTTGTCTACAAGAATCCATTTAGCCTCAAGTCTGTTAAACTCCTTCAATACGCGAGCTGTATGTTCTTTACTAGCAGCCATTGTAAAGGTCTGACAAGTAAAATACTTGTAGCATGGGTGAATGTCGTATTGGAGATAACAATACGGAGAGGCATCAATAGCAATAAACTTATTATAGTCTTCTTGTGGAACTAGTTTCATCAGCTTATCTACATTTTCTTCTCCACCAGCTCTGTTATACCCAATTAGGACCTTTGAAGTGGCAAAATCTTTGGTTAAAACCATTACTGCATAAAAACAGATTAGAACGGAACAGGCAATCTTTGTCTTCAAGGTTGGAACATGCATGACAAGTTGATATAATTCCAACATGACTATCGCTAAGTATATTGTACCAAACATTCCGTAGTGCCCATAACCATAACTGCTAATAAGCCACAAAAGCAGCCCGCAAGAAATAGAAATCATCCAAAGACCTATCATTCGACGATTCTTGTACCACAATAGGAGAAAACCGATTGCCAAGCAAGAATAAACATCAATATATGTCCTGATGAATGTATTACCAAAACCTCCGAACAGCCCCTTTCCCGTATTGGTTGCATAATTGAGATTATATTCAATAGTTCCATACCACATATCCCCTAATGCGCCGTGGGCATAGAAATAGAGAAAGATGGGTATTGCTAAAATAGCAAAACCACAGATAAAGGCAACAATGTTTTGTAATAGATTCCGATAAGCATGTTTATAAAGCAGCACAAGAGTTATTACCATTACTCCACCGCAGATGCCAAGCGCATTGGTCAACCGCGTCAGAAGGCAAAACGCAAATGTTAATCCATAGACGAAAGCATACCGTGGTTTATGCTTTGGGACGTCTTGAACAGAGTACCTGAGAACCCATTGGTATTGAAAGTATAGGCTGATGGCTAAAAATGGCAAAAGGTACTCTTCAACCATATTTCCATCTTCATAAAGACTGGAAAGGCTAAGGACGAAACAAAAAGTTCCTATTATAGACCACAACCAGTTAAAGCATGTCCTAAAAATCTTATAAACCCAAAACAGAGTGATTGCCATAAAAAGAATCTGTAGGCAGAAGACCCCAAGACGAGATTGAGTCATAGCATATCCGATAGCATTTATCAGATAGATAATTGGCCCTTTTTGATCCCAAAGGTCAACGTACGGCAATTTTCCCATAGTCCAGTACTTCCCAATCAACAAGTACACGTAGGAGTCTTGCGAGTCGAAGATTCCCCAAAAAGGCGACGTAGTTACCGAAACAAAGAAAAGGTAGGCAACGGCGAATACCAAACAAAGAGTCAATGATAAAGCTTGCTCTTTTTTGTTCATATTAGATATTACTGTTTAGATCCTTAAAATCTTTCAACGCTTTCCACCCAATCTTCATGATACGCTTGAGGTTGATGGAGTTAATGCCTCCTTGGCGGGGTTTAAAAGTAATCTCACGCCATCCGATACGGTATCCCCATTTAGTTGCGATGGCTGAAATAGCAACGTTTGAAAGGAAAAAGTCCTGAGGTATGACCTGAAGAATGTCCTTGAGCTTATTAGCTTGCATCAGGCGGAAAGGGGTATTTGCGTCTCTCACCCACACACCAAACATCATCCGCACCACCAACCGCAAAGTCTTAGTCACGACGATGCGGCTGAATCCATCTTGTCGTCCACGCCGGTGCCCTATCTGCATGTCATATTTGTCACGAGCCTCCCACATCGGCCAGAACTCGTTTGGGTCAGTCTGGCCGTCGCTGTCCGTTTGGAAGATATAGTCAGCACCATTCTCTAACGCATAACGATAGAGGTACAAGATGGTAGCTCCATGTCCGCTATTGGACTTGTCGAGTGGTTCTAATAGAGGGAACTGCGTTTTCATGCCAGCCATAATGTTATATGTCTTGTCTTTGCTACCGTCGTTGGCAATGACGAGCCTGGCATTGTTTCCTTGCTCGGCACATCGCTTCACCACAGGATACCATTGTCGGATAGTCGCTTCAATGTTCTCTGCCTCGTTGTAGGCAGGCATAACGAAAAACATATTACTATTCATTCTGAATAATTCTTAAACGTGATATGTTTGTTTGCGATGAACTGTAGGAAAGCCACCACTATGATAGACAAAAGTTTTGAGACCAAGCTGTTCATTTTGATTAAGTCTATGGAGACGTACAATATAGTGTTGCTCACCATCAGCCCGCAAATGCCTACAGTTAAAAATATAATAAAGCGGCGGCTTGTATGATCTTTTACCTTGAAATTGAAATTCCTGTTGAGGGTGAAACTGGTTGCTATCCCGGTAAAGATGCTAATACAATTTGCTATGATATAGTGGATGCCAAATAATCTGACAAGCAGCGTGAATACTCCAAAATCCAGAGTAGCTGACAATGCCCCGATAAGACCATACAACAATAGGTTACGGCATTTTCTAAAGAATTTTTTAATTATGCTACTCATCAGATGTCAAGGTTGATCACCTTCTCCACGATGGGGGCCATGTCGTAGTATTTCCACCCAAGTGTGGCTTTTTGTCAATGTCCAAGCAACGTTTCCTTTGCCTTCTGGCTTGGTATGCCGTTTCGCTCATCGAAGAACGCTAACGAAGACGGTTGATGAGGCCGTGGAGTTGCTTTTCAATTTCTTGGAGTTTTGAAAGAAGTCCTTGGTAGAGTTCTGGCGTAATGTATTTGATGTTATTAGCTATAAGGAGTTGAGTCTCTACTTCAAAAGCAGAGCCAAGCGAATGATCCAAATAGTGGGCAAACTCTGTATCTGAAGGCTTTGCAGCTCCTTCTGCTATGTTACTACTTATGCTAACTGCTGCCCGTTGTAGTTGGTCACAAAGCCCCTTTTTCTCGAACCACGGCATATTACCTGTGATTTCATAGATTTCTGTTGCATAGTCCACCGCGTCTTGCCACACCTTATATTTCCTAAAGTTTCTTGCCGAATCAGCCATATAATTCGTTCTCGTTAAGGTTAGGGTTAAGGTCAGGGTTAAGGTCAGGGTTAAGGTCAGGGTTAAGATTCTCGTTATCCAGGCACAGGAATGGTGCAAAGCACAAGAATATGTCGGTAGATACTTTAGCCCATACGGCGAAGTGCAAGAGGAGTAGCATTAGGAACATCACCCTCCACTGGGGAAATCGCCTCATGCACGTTCGTCCCACCTCGATGAAGTAGAATGAGAACATGAGCAGGCCAATCATTCCGAAGTAGAAGATGAAGCGCAGGTAACCCACGTCGGTATTCTTGTAAAAGCCCTCGGTAACTTCACCCGTATAGTAGGGGTCAACCATAACCGGGTTGTTGAAATAGCCGTCGCCGATAACCCAGGTCTTGGTGTTGTCAGGCCACACATACATATTTGCCAGTGTTTTGTTAGAATCGTAGGTGAACTTACCCTTTTCGAAGTAGTTGAAGAACCCTTCGAAGCCAAAACGCATGTTCTTGCGAAACTTAGCGTCGTTGTTATAGTTATATACAGCTAAGGGGACGGCTATTAACAGAATACCGAAGAACCATTTCCACAGGCGTATGTAGTTCTTTTCGATATTTGTGGTCTGACGGACGGTAACAATACCTAAAAACGCAAATCCGATGATGAGGCCAAGCAAGGTTGTTCGTGCAATTATGTTGCCACCAATAGTGATAAAAATAATAGCCACCATATAGAGCATATATTCATACCAGCGCTTCTTTAATCTGGAAGTAGCCAACATGAATATAATCATAATCAGCACAGCAGCAAAGCGGGAGCCTGCCACATCCAAAGCAGCTCCTATTCCATATAGGCGACGGACCCCACCTTTGAACACCAAGTCTTCCTGAAGCACGATCGAATTCACAAATAGCTTTAGGGGTTTATACCGATCCATAGCCAAAGCTATAAAGCACTGGAATACGCACACGGCAGTAAGATAGTTGATGATATGTATCCAGGTGATGCGTCCGTGAACCCATTTGATGGCTTGGCAAGCTGTGTAGGCTGCACCCCACCACACCCAACATGAGGTGATATAGGTGGCGTAGGTATAATCCTCCGTACTATTGTAAGTGACAGACAAGATACCGCAAAAGGAAACCACCCCTGCCAATATAGACAGATAGATGAAGTGTTTGCTGGCAGTGAGGTCGCGTTTCTTGACCATCTGGAATAACAAGATAATCAGGGCCGCAGCTGCCATCAACTTCTTCGTGTTCATTCCGGGCGGGAGCGCCCTGAATTCAAACGGGAAGTAGAACATGCTGGTCAATGCGATGCAGAGCAATATGGCAATAGCACGAATAAAAGGCATACATAGAATGATTAAGAATGTGGGATTACCATCCCAGTCTTTTCTGGATTTTCATGCTTGTGTATTTCAGCAGATAGGAACATAGCAAGACAAGTGCCATGTAGCTGATGCCCAAAAGCCAAGGATTCATCCATTGATAGACCTCAAACTTTACAAATGGTCCTCTAACGAACATATGTATCAATAGCATCTCGTAGGACAATCCGCCCAAGAATATCCATATTTTAGATGTAAGCCACTGGTTCCAACAACTCTGTTTACACAGCAGTCCCATGATGAATACAGGCATAAAGATGATAACAAATGAATCTTTTTGAACGTTTAGAATAAAAAGCAATAGAATTATGACAAGGCTAAAGATACTGGTAGCGTTCAACCATTTGACATGAACTTCAATAACATTCTTCTTTAACCGTAATAATTCATATATGAGAATGCCGAGTCCCATATCAGCCCAGCCTCTCAACATGGATAAAGAAAAACCATTTACTGTATCCCAATGTTCGATGCTATTTGATGTTCCCATCGGAAAGAAATAACCGTAAATAATCAGAGAAGAGAGAGGGATAATAAAGCTAATGGCCTTGCGATTATAATGCCTCAACAAGGCATAAAGTAAGGCACCAACAGCCAATAAAACCGATAAATACCACGTTGGATGGTTAATCATATAGCAAAAAATACCATACCTGACCATAAATGTTTCGGCTGTCAATTGCAAGATATAACTAAATAAGCGTTCGAGATTGCTTTCTGTTTCTGTAGCGAGTTGGGATAATATACCTCGATGATAAACCAATAAAGTCAGTAACATTGCAAGAACATACCCAATCCAAAATCGTTTGAACTTACGAATGGTAAAGTCCAGCACACCGACTTCTGGATGCCGGAGAAAAGAATTGTATAGCAATACACCTGATAGCATAAAGAAGAACTCTACAACCAAATAACCATGATACTGGAAGTGAAGTCCCGTTTCCATGTGCCAAAGGCAAAGGATCGTCATGAAAATGAACCGAAAGGCTTCTATGCTGACGTTTCTCTCTTGCATGCTAAGTGGGTATTAATTAATGAAGATGTAGGATCAAATCGCTTATTGGTTCATAGACGAGTCTAGCATCAGGGCCAAGCGATTGTTTATTGTTAATTGTTTTGGTTATTGAATTTATTTATCAATTGGTAATGAAGCCTCAACGGCAAGTAGCAATAGGCATTTGCACACCATTCCAAAAATCGGGCACGGCGTGAGACGCCATGCTTCGGGATATAGGCATTGGCCTCGGGAAACCACTGCTGCCACCGCTCAAAGTCTTTGCTTTGGTTGCTGATGAGGAACGGGAACTTGACATTGAGTTTAAAGCAGGCCAGGTCTTCTTCCGAGACCTTGCCATGCAGCCCTTCTATTACCCGACTGGCATTGAACAGCAAGTCGGCGTATGATGATTCCGAGCGCACCGCCGTAAAGGCATTCTCGTTTTGCCGCACATAGTGATAGATACCTTTGGGCAGGTATGCTATACGTTTGGCGCGGGCAAAGAGCAGTATCATCGTCATGTCCTCGCCCATACCGTGACCTTCAGGAAATCTAATGCTGAGGTCTTCGTTATAAAGTTCCCTCTTTACCAACTTATTCCACACATTGTACTTCATTGTGCCGTGAAGTAATCCTCGCAGGGCATCCTCGGGTGTCTCGTAGGCAGGGCAGCGCATATAGCGTTCCTTCTGGGGGAAGGTCAGAATCCAGTCGCAATACACAATATCGGCATCAGACTTCCGTGCAGCCTCGTACATAGCCTGCAGGGCATCGGGCTCCAGATAGTCGTCGCTGTCGCAGTGGAAGACGTAATCGCCTGTGGCTGCATCCAGTCCGGTATTGCGGGCAGCCGGCAGACCGCGGTTCTGGGAGTGGTGCAGAATTCTTACATGCTGTTGGCCGGGGTATTCAGCCAGGATGCGCTGCAACACCTTCATGCTGTCATCTGGCGAACAATCGTCCACGAAGATGTATTCCACGCCATCCAGCGTCTGCATCATGAGCGCACGGGCGCACCGCTCAATGTATGCTTCTACTTTGTATATGGGTATGATGACGGATAGCTTCATGCGCCCAGCAAATGTTTGCAGCGTTCAAACCATTCATCGCCAAGCCTTTTTCGCAGATAGTGCTTGGCGCTTTCTGCCAGGTACTGGCGGATATTGCGAGCCCGTAACCTTTCGGCATAGACAAAGGAGGTGGAGCCATTCGTCTCGCTGACCTCGGGGAGTACAAGCACCGTCTTGTCGTAATAGGCCAGGGCGGTGATGACCGACTGGTCATGCTTGTGGAAGGCAAAGCCTTCGGGCTGGTGCCTAAGTTCTTCTTCGGTGGGGTCAATAATCACGTCGGGATGATTCAAGGTGATATCCAACCAATGTCGGAGAAATAAATTTCCTTTTCCCTTTACGAATAGCAGGCCACCCCAAATCTTGAGGGCATCATGCCAGTTGTTGTTCTTGCAATAGGCGTCAAGGAACTGAGTGGCAGATTGCTTGGTCCAGTACTTGATTTTTGTAGAGGTACTTCCCCACTTCTCCCAAACGGGCATTTCGGCATCATAGTGAAAGCAGATGGTGTCGTACTCCAGCATCAGCTTGAACATCAAGTCCCACTCCGTACTCCTGTTCAGTGTGCAGCCGGCATCTACATAGACCACTACGTCGCCCTCATCGTGTCTGAGCAGCGTTTCATAGATGAGTACGGGTTTCCAGGCCCAGTAGCCTCCGCCCTTCTGCTGTTTCATCAATGGGGAGTGCAAAAGATACTGTGGCAGGTCGGCGGGTGTGTACAGGATGACCTCGTCGAAGATACCCAGCCGGCGTGCCTGCCAGCCGATGCGTTTCAGCGAATAAGCCAGGTTGGCGTCGGCGTATGCAATGAAGATCTTTTTCATGTTAGCTCCGTGCGCGTTTATACACTTTCCAGTACAGTTTGGGGAAGAATGCCTTGGCATAGCCCATCAACCATACGAAGGGATAACGGTAGGGGAAGCAGCGCCGCTGGAAGACCAGTGTATTGTGAAGGTTGAATCCCAATGGCGACTTCAGGTAGCGGATGCGCTCCCGCAGGGGCATGCTAAGGAAGTCGGCATAGCCGTCCTCGGGATGGTCGTTGTTGCAGATACCGCAGAACGAAGGGAGCACCAAAAGTGGCCACCCCTGCCGATAGGCTCTATATGTGTAATCGTGGTCGCCGCCACTATGGATGTACTCATCGGTAAAGATACCCATACGGTCCACCACGTCCTGTGAGACGTAAGTCAGATTGCCATGGGCGCACTGGCAGGTCTGGAAACTACCGTTGGGTTTCACAAAGACGTCCTTCAACGTCAACTTGTTGGCGAAATTGAAACCGCCGTAGGTGAATGTCTGACCATCGCTGCTACAGGTGCTGCCCACGTAGATGCCACCTCGTGAGAACTGCTTGTGGCAATATGCGTCGGCACCCTGCAACTGTTCCCAGAAGCCGTCAAGTATGGTGGTGTCGTTGTTCAGCCAAAGGTAGCCGTTGTATCTCTTTCCCGAAACGAGTGCTGCTTTCCAGCTGTTGATCATGCCACCGTTCCAGTAAAGTTGTCCGCTGCCATTCAGTATCACCGTTTCCATGGCATAGTTGCGGGATGCTATAGCATCCGCAGTACCATCGGTGCTGCCATCGTCGGTCAGGAAAACCGTCAGGTTCAAGGCGGAATGACTTCCCCGCCACGTACTTTCAACAGAGTCGAGGCATCTGATGGTCTCTGCCTTGCGATTAAAAACCGTAATGAGTATAGCAATGTCTGTCATCTCACGCCGTTGATACGCTTTTGTATTTTATCCACCAGTGCTATTTGTTCTTCCTTGAACTTGCGGGCAAACCAGCGGTTGGAGGCCATCATGTCTTTTATGTCCTGCTCCTCGAACCAGTGAATGTCGCGGCCATGCCAGTTGATGAACCTTTTGCATCCCTCGAACTCATCCTCTGTGGAGTACAAGTGTTCGCGGAAAGGCGAGTTCCAGCACAGCGTCTGCATGAAAATTTCGTCGGGGCAGTAGGTGCGGCGGTATTGCCGTTCTATCTCCTGGCGGTGGGCATTCACATATCTTGCAAAGTCCATTGTGATGCTGCACCACTGACTGCCGCGCTTGAAGTCAATGCCCCGTGCACGGTTGATGCCCAGGCATTTCTGTGCTCTTGTGTAGAGATATTTAAAGGCGCGGTGTGGCAAGGTGTTCTCGCGGAACTTCTTGGTAAAGAAGTAGTAGTACCTTACCTTGTTGTAAATCTCCTTTTCCGTATCATTTGTCTTTGCATACCCTATGAACTCCCGGCCTGCCAGCTGTTCACATTCGGCATGGATGTAGTCTTGCGACTTGAAGGGGTAGTCGCTGTCGGAGAGCAGGTGGAGGTAGCTGTAGGGACCGTGCTGCAGGGCTGACTCGATGAGGTGCAGCTCCACTTCGACGAGTGAGTAGTCGCCCCAGCGGGCATCGATACGGGGAATGAAGTATAGCTTTGAACTTTGCACCTCATACATTGAACTATCCCATGATGCCTTCTTGTCGATATGCACGAAGATGTCGTTGCGTTCATCATCAATGGCCTCGATGAGGCGGGCCAGCATGCGGGGCTGCTCGTAGGATATGATGAGATAGGCGTGGCGGGGAGGCATTGTATTATTCTTCAACGCAGATTCCGGACGGTCATTAGGAGTATATCGCTGAGGGCGTGGGGCAGATAGAGCACCAGCCAGCCCAGTATGCGGAACGATGGTTCGTAATCCGACAGACGGACTTCATCATTGCCTGCTGCCCACCTCTTTATCTTACGCAGGAACGCCAGGCGCTCTGCGCGTGGCAAACGCTCGTGGTAGGCGATGCGCATGACGTAGAGTCCCATCTTGAACTCGCGGGCCCTGAGTTGCTGCCTTACCGTGCCGGGCATTTCCCCCCACTGCTGGCAGAGTACGTTGTCCACACCGTCGAGGCGTTTGTTCCATGCCGCGAAGGGGTAGTCCTTGTGGTCGCCGGGCGGGTAGAAGTAATGGTAGCCTATGTGCGGCGTCACGGCCATGCTATGGCACTGACCTATGCAGGTCAGGCAGAACAGGTAGTCCTCGCCGATGGGTACGGATGGGTCGAAGCGTATATTATTGTCGGTGATTACCGTGCGGCGGAATATCTTGTTCCACACATAACCTATCAGTCGCCGCTGTTCCATCTCCATCATGTGGAGGCAGACTTCATGCCGTGTAGGATAGTAAACCTCATCCCACGTCATCGGCTGCTTCTCGTGGTTCCAAAAACCCTGTACCACCAGGTCCACATCTTTGTGCTTCGCTATTTCATCGGCAAAAGCTTGCAGGAATGAGGGTTCCACCCAGTCGTCGGCATCGATGAAGGAGATATAAACGCCACGGGCCTCGTCAACACCGCGGTTGCGGGCTGACGAGACTCCAGCGTTCGGCTGATGAACAGCCCTAACCTTAATTCCTCCGTTATTGCTTGCCTTCGCATACTCGTCGCAGATAGCGCTGCTCCCGTCGGTGCTGCCATCATCAACGAGGATGATTTCGAAGTCGCGGAAGGTCTGTGCGAGCAGGCTGTCTATGCAACGCCTCAGGTAGGGCGCCACATTATAGACAGGCACGATGACTGATATGAGAGGGTGTGTCTCCCCTGTTTCCGTTTTCGTTATGGTTAATGTTTGTGGTTTTATTTCTAATGCACTTAGTTGCTTAGGGGTCGCTTCGCTCAAAGCCCCGAGTAAGCGAGAGCAGAGTCAAACCTGGTTTGATCTTTGCCGAGCGAAAGGGGCTTCGACCTGAAAGGTCAAAATTTAAACAAAAATTTCTAATAAAAATTATATTTGAGTGTATGATGTATTCTGCTTGGGGTCGCTTCGCTCAAAATCAAAACAAAAATTACAGATAAAATTAAATTATATTTGAGTGTATGATCTATTCTGCTTGGGGTCGCTTCGCTCAAAATCAAAACAAAAATTTGAAATAAAATTAAATTATATTTGAGTGTATGATCTATTCTGCTTGGGGTCGCTTCGCTCAAAATCAAAACAAAAATTTGAAATAAAATTAAATCAGTTCTGAGTGTATGATGTATTCTGTTTGTGTGGTCGCTTCGCTCAGCAACAAAACTATTCAATGAATTTTTGCTTATAATTTTTGCTTTAATTTTGAGCTGTGCGACCAATCAAAAATTTCTAATAAAATTAAATTATATTTGAGTGTATGATGTATTCTGTTTGTGTGGTCGCTTCGCTCAGCAACAAAACTATTCAATGAATTTTTGCTTATAATTTTTGTTTTAATTTTGAGCTATGCGACCAATCAAAAATTTCTAATAAAATTAAATCAGTTCTGAGCTGTGCGGCTGTACGACCATTCTCGTATTAAGAGCTTATGCGGTTTCACTGGGCTTCTTAGGGCCTATATGCTTTGGAATGCTTTATTTGAATTGTTGTTGTCATATTTATGCAGAGGCGATTTTTGTCCTCGGCGGCAAAGATACGACATTTCCGCGATACCGCCAAATCTTTGCGAAGTTTTCTGTGTGGGGTCACACTATCGGCCTACATCGCTCATCAGCAGATGCCAGGCGGGAGTCCGGCGACACTGGCTTACTTCTCTTCGTCGTTATAGTCTAATTGCAGCAAGAATTCCTCTGATGTTAGGAATGGTATCTGAGAGAATTCGTAGTAGTCTTTCTTATTATTAGTTATAATCGCCTCGCAGCCGGCAGCCAAGGCACATTGATATTGTAGCATGTCCTCATAGTCCTTTACAGGGCGCGACAACGCTGCGTCTAATTGCAGCGCATCGCAGGGCAGAACAGTGACACCCTCGCGAGTCAGACTTATCAGGGAATATTTTGCCTCACGCTCCATCCCACGCAGGATGTAGCCCATGTTTGCGTAGGACAAATAGGATGCAAAGAGTTCTATCACGCCAGCATCGCCTAGGCAAAAGATAGCCTCAGCCTCGTCATGTCTGGCCCTTTCTTGACCATAGTCAAGTAGGATGTTTGTGTCGAGGAAAATCTTTCTCATAGCTCGATACCAAGGATATGCTTGGTGCGCTGGTCGTTAAGGTCAACAACTTTGCTGGCCTCCTCGCGCAGCTGCATGAGTTTTTCCACTCTTGGCGATCGTTTCAGGTGTTTGTATTTCTCTCGGATAATCTCTGCGCTATTCTTTGCCGGCTCCTCCTCTACTATCTTAACGTGAGGTATGGCAGAAACAAGGAACGTGGCAACGGCAACCTTGTCCTGATCGCTCATAGTCTCCATCAACCCAATGTAAGGGGCCATGGGTGTGGATTGGATTCTTTGAATTGTTGTTGTCATATTTATGCAGAGGCGATTTTTGTCCTCGGCGGCAAAGTTACGACATTTCCGCGATACCGCCAAATCTTTGCGGCGATTTCTGTGTGCTCATGCGGAAAGCAGGGAAGGGAAGTGGTACTGTCGGAAACGGAACTGGGGGCAGGCGGATTGAAAATCCTGATACTCAGAGCGGCTGGATTCTTGGATAAACCAAGCGACACCTCTTCGGGGATGCCGAGCGGCAAATCACGTCGGATGGGTCTCCCAAAAATGGGCGGCAGCTGTAGGTCTGAATATCATTTGTCGCTGTAGTGCCCTTCGACTTCAACTACCAGAACAGTGACAATATCGTCATATATGTCGTAGATAATGCGGTCATGGGCAGTAATATGCCGGGACCACGTAATGTCTTTACCGCCTTTCATCGGTTCAGGGTGTCCAAGGCCATTCCTAGGATGGTCTATCAGCTCATAATAAATCTTCTGGTACTTCTTCCATAGCTGAGGGTTGGATTTTTTCCATTTCCTCACAACCTTGTCAGCTTCGGAGGATACCTCTATTTTATACATAGACTACATGGATTCAAAATAGCGGTCAACATCTTCGTGGGAAATCAGACTGATAGTCTTTCCCTCTCGGAGTTCACGGCGGGCCTTCTCTATTTTTGTGGATAGTTCGGGCGTGATAGCCTCTTCGCCTTCGGAGACAGGTACAATAGTATATAGTTGGTTCTTCCTCCGAATAAACACATGTTCACCTGCATCTACGCGGTTGAAAAAACTTCCCATCTTGTTCCTAAAATCTCTCATTGTCAAATGTGTCATCGTCATCTATGTGTATATTTCGTGGGCAAAGTTACGACATTTCCACGATACCGCCAAAATTTTGAGTTGTTTTTTGGGGTCACACAGAATGTGGGGGGGCTTACATAGACCTTACAATCCAGTTTTCTATATTTATGCCCTGAAGGTTTTTGAAATCCTTGATATTGTCTGTTACCATGACTAAATCGTTAACCAGTGCCGTACAACCTATAAGTAGATCGAAATTGTCTGATAGCGGTGTTCCGGCAAGGCGTAACCGTACCTTTTCACGCGATGCTAAGTCGATAGCATCAGCTATTGGCAAAACACCTATTGCGTCGAAGAAGCGGTTCAAGCCAGGCCCCCTGTCTATACCATCACGTTGCATGGACAGTTCCGCACCGAACTTCAGTTCCAGCATAGTGATTTCGGAGATGAAACAATTGTTCCATCCTACTTTGTTGATACATTTGTCAACATCATATTTTCCACGCAAATAGAATGCGCAGATATTCGTGTCAAGCAGATATCCCTTGCCTGTCATAGTTCTACAATGTCTTCTCCGAAGGTTCGTGCGCTCTTGAGTTCGTTGATAAACTCATCGTCGCTCATGCCATCGTCGCCCCATATTCCATAGAACTCACTGGCTTTGGTCTCTTTAGGCTTGGAAGAATGTCTCAGCGACTGCGACAGCAACAAGATAAGGTCAATTTTCTCGTCGTCTGAGAGATGCTTGAGCATGTTCCAATGCACTACCGATGCCGGTCTGGTTGTTCCTGTCATAAGCTGAGTCATTTATTTTTGTCGTTTCTTTCCGTCGGCAAAGATACATTATTTCTGCGATACCGCCAAATCTTTGCGAAGTTTTCTGTGTGGGGTCACACGGACAGCATAGGGGAAGACAGTTGCTTCTTACACCATTTGCAGCTCGCGTGCGAAACTGTGGAGGATGCTCCGAATCTGCTCTATACGCTCCTTGCTGGGATTGGTGATGCCATAGATGTAACGAGTCAGGAGACTTTTGCTAATACCCACTGCGCGGGCCACTTCAGACACGTTCAGCCAGGGAAGACTCTTGAGCATCCGTGCCACCTCATTTTGCTCGTTAGGCTCTGTAGTGGCATAAAAGCTGGAAATATGCAGGTCGGCATCTATAGCATCCCACCGTATAGCTTGCCCATCGTCCCAAATGGTATAGTCATTTCGTTGTTCCGTTGTGGCCTCCTTAAGTTCAGGGTAGGCCTCAAGTGGCCGGCTTAGAACGTTACCAGTATCCGTTCTCATAAAAATACGATTCCCGTCAAACCAAATGTTCTTTATTCTTTCCATGTCTTCCAGCATTTTAGTCGTTGTCAAATCTGCTTCGCCAATTTCCCGCCATGCTCCACATGAACGTGGATGGGACGATGCTCATCAAGATAGAAAAAGAACCGAAGTCCGAAAATTCGTAGAATGGTAGGCATATTATCGTTTCTTTCCGTCGGCAAAGGTATGACATTTCCGCGATACCGCAAAATCTTTGCGAAGTTTTCTGTGCGAGGTCACACTATCGGCCTACATCGCTCATCAGCAGATGCCGGGCGGGAGCCCGGAAATACTGCTGATGAGACGGTTGTAAGTCGGTGCATTGAAATTGATGAACTCTCTCGGCGGCGGTTGGCTGATTCCGCCGCCGAGAGGGTGATTACTCGACATAAGTGATGCGGACGTCGGCCTTAACGCTGACGATATCCATTTTTTCTACCTTGAGCGTGACAAACTTCGTCCAGTCGGTCAGATCAGACATTGATACGCGTAACCATTCATTTTCAAGGAAGGTGTGCGTCTGCGAGATGGACGTCAGCAGCGTGAAGGCATCGTCACCATACGAATCGTGGTCGCACTTCGTGTAGAAATCGTTCAGCGTGTGAGGCTTTAATATGCCACCATATAACCCGTTGTAGCCGTAATATGTAATATTGTTGACGCGTGTGGTGCGTTCCCCATAAGTGACTACGATGTTCTGGATATACACTTTCTTGCTCTTGTAGCTGCTGTTGGCTACGATGTTGGCAAGCTCAGAGTTTGTGGTGTAGTCGAATCCCCACTTCTGCGTCTTGCCAGTGACGGCGCGGGTCAGGTCTATGTCCGTGTAATCTTTCTGCCAGAACTTCTGGGATGCTTCGCCATCATATTCCTCCACATCGGTAATCATATCTTTGACAGGACGGACAGCCATACCCTGACATGTGAAGAATTGGCGGTTCGTTGGATTACCGTTTTGCGGATTATATTGTATTGGTCCGCGCACTCCACTATTCTTGATACCAATGAATGCTCCGTGTTGGGCACGAAGTCCTGCTGTCCAAATGAAGCCATGCGTCTCATTGTCGTTGCTATTGTCGACATAGAAGTGAGCCAGATTGTAAGTGGCTCTGGGGTCACTACTTCCATATTTTGCTATGTATTGATTTCGCAAAGGATTATCATACGGATTATCCCATAACTTTCTTCTGATACCGGACCGATAAAGTCGAATATCCCCATTCACAAGATAAGGTATAGGAGCATTAACCGTTTTACCATCAATTGTGGCAGTCGTTGTTGAGGTATAGCTTTTTTCACTCAATAGTTTAATTAACCCGCTGTTCGGAACGACAAACCCGACAGGAGAGGGGTCGAAAATGGTTTTTGATATGGCTTTGTAATTATCGGCCGTTATTGTATATTCATTATTCGTCCCACTTGTAATGCTTACTTTGCCATAATTGTCAGGATCCCATGTGTTGTAATATTCATATCCTATGTTGGACCATGAGCCACTTTGTAATCTCTTTGTATACATCCAATGCTCATTGGTATTATCATTTCCATTATTATACCGATATACTGTTGTCGGATTCTTAATGGATTCTTCTACCCAATTCTTATCTGCTTGATAATTGAATACTCCCAACTCGTCAAACATATCCACCAACTTATATTTTATAGTGTTAATATTGCCCCCAGAGGTAGTATAGGATTCTACAGTCACCACTGTATTGGGGAACGGGTCTTTGCGCCCATGCTGATAGACGATGTTCGAACCACCGATAACGACATAGCCTTCACCATGCGTGACTTCGTGCGTTAACGGCTTGCAATAAGGCGTGTTCTGTACTACGCGTATCTGATAGTTTTTCGTTGAGTTGGCACGTGCCAGTTCAGGGTCGCGCCATCCGATGTTCCATTTAGCCATGTGCATGGTGCCGGAACTGTTAGAGAGTGTGATGGTCTGGGTGTAGTCCTGCACGGTGAACCAGATGTGCCAGCTCCACATAATCTCGCCGCTGGCATCCAAAGCTGCCAGCACCGCGTTGCCTGGATATACATCGTTTTGAAGGACCTCGAAGCATAGATACTGCTTGAAGCGTGTGGAGCCCGTGATGTTATCAGAGTTGTCGGTGATAATCTTCAAATTCTCTTCACGGATGATGTTTTGGTCTTGCCAGACAATCTTTGCTCCTGCAATGCCTTCAGCAGCATCCGTGTCAGTATCGTCGTTGATGTACGGCTTCGTGATTTTGTTGCCTTTATAGTTACAGAATACGTGCGCTTCTTTGTCAAATCTTTTATATGATTTGGGATTGTCAACACCGTTCTTGATGGCGTTGCCATAGACCAAGGGTAGTTTGAATTTGCCGTAACCCTGCACGATATAGCAGTTGGCCGTGGTGCGTGCCGTCTGGGCTGCACCATAGCCTATGCCGTGTGTGGAGAGGTCGTAGTAGCCGTCGGGACCGCCCTTATATTGCCTGCTCTGAATGGTACTGACGTTTGTAGATGCATCGCTGCGTGCTCCGGCTGTCAGTGTATATGTTTTTGCCGTAGTGCTGCCAGGGATGTTGGTGTTCATACCCACAAGATTTCCGCTTTCATCCTTCAAGGTGTAACCATCGGGTAGTCCTACTTTCCAATCCGTCCATGTATCGGTGCCGGTCTTCTCGCGAAATTCGACGTGCCACGAGGCAGGCTCATCGGCAGCGGTGGTGCTTCCGAGCTCTTGCGTCCTCACCTTGCTCATCACCGTAAAGGATTTGGCTCCACCTTCTGCTTTGAACGAGAAAGGTCCCTGCATGACATCGTCTACTTTTGACTCCAGCGTGTATTTACGAGCTATGTTGTCTTTCTTGATGGAATAGGTATAGGTGTAGCCGGGTTTCCACGTGTAGCCGGTATTACTGCCGTCATTATAGAGTGAAGCCTCAAATGTAGCGTTACGCTGATAGATTTGGGACTCGTCAGTCGGGTTACTGCTCAGCGAGAGATCTGCCGTAATGATGAGCTTGGCACCCTTGGGCGTTGTCTGTGGCAGCACCATGAAGCAGTTCTCGTCGGTGTTGACGAGGAATCTGGTTTCCTCGGTAGCCGTGCCGTCGGTTATTTCGCTATAGTTGCGCGTGACCTCAGCCGTACAGTCACCTATGTTTTCATCATCCGTAGATGCTAACTGCCAGTTGCTGTTGCGGGTGCTTGCGTCCACGTCTACATACTCATTACCAAGAGGAGCTGTACCCTTTTTGTAGATTCCTTTCAGTTTGAGGCTCTTGACGTGAATATAATAGTTAACGGCATCCACACCCGGTTGTCCGATGGTGTACATGAGGTCGTTGCCACCATCTAACTTGAACTTCAGCGCTGTGAGTACGTGATGGAACTGCATCTCCACACCATTACCCTTGTCCTGATAGGCCGTAGTGGTCTTGGCCGTCAAAATGTCCTTGTTCTTCTTTTCCTCGGGCTGCATCGTGAAAGTGATGGTGGGTGTGCCGTCGTCGGCAAAGTCGGTCATGATGCATCGTGCGTGTCCTTTGCCGTAGTCCTCGTCGCCAGCAACATCGCTGTCGGGGCCGGGGAAGGGAGCGAAACCGTAGAAGTAGCCATTCTTTCCTGCTGTCCACATGTCATTCGCGTTGGCAAACTCCAGATCTTGCGTTCCTTCATACCATCCGTCCACTTTCTCTGTGCTTAAACTGGTACGCTGGATTTCGTTATCCATTTTAAGCACTTCCTCATACGATGATGTTTCGTTGGTGCCTACGCGTCCGTATAGTCCGAAGCACTTAATCTTTCCCGTGCCTTCGAAGGCCTCGCCGGTGATGCGCTGTCCGCGTGTGATTGTGCTGTCAGCTGCGGGTGTCTCCGTCTCGATGTAGTTAGCTTCCTCGCAATGGAGGTAGAGTGGCTGGCCGCCGCCATCGGGCATAGTGATTTCAACGGGTGCCATGAGGCGGGTTTGCTTCTGCTGCGTGCCGTCGTCGTTCCACTGTCCGTTCTCGTCGAACGAGAACTTGAAGTGCAGATAGCCGTCGTCGTAGCGGGTGTTGTTCTCAAGCTCGTCGCTGCAGGCGGTGAACATCATTATCATGAATGTCAGTCCGCATAAAAGTTTTGTTTTCATCTTTGTGATAAATAGTTATATTGTTTAATGTTATCCTTTTGAATTTCCAAATGCACTTTGTTGCTTTTAGGGGTTGCTTCGCTCAAAGCCCCGAGTAAGCGAGAGCAGAGTCAAACCTGGTTTGATCTTTTCCGAGCGAAAGGGGCTTCGACCTGAAAGGTCAAAATTAAAACAAAAATTTGAAATAATATTAATCAGTTCTGAGTGTATGGTGTATTCTGCTTGGGGTCGCTTCGCTCAAAATTAAAACAAAAATTTGAAATAAAATTAAATCAGTTCTGAGTGTATGATGTATTCTGCTTAGGGGCGCTTCGCTCAGCAACAAAACTATTCAATAAATTTTTGCTTATAATTTTTGTTTAAATTTTGAGCTGTGCGACCAATAATAATCACGCTCTCATTGGAATATCTTTAGTCACAACTTAGTTGCCTGGGGTCGCTTCGCTCAAAATCAAAACAAAAATTTGAAATAAAATTAAATTAGTTCTGAGTGTATGAGCTATTCTGCTTAGGGTCGCTCCGTCCAGCAACAAAACTATTCAATAAATTTTTGCTTATAATTTTTGTTTAAATTTTGAGCTGTGCGACCAATATTACTCAGGCGTCTTTATCAATCAATGCACTTTGTTGTTTTTAGGGGTCGCTTCGCTCAAAGCCCCGAGTAAGAGAGAGCAGAGTCAAACCTGGTTTGATCTTTGCCGAGCGAAAGGGGCTTCGACCCGAAAGGTCAAAATTCTCGGATCACCATTGCGATGGTCAAATTCAGAGTCGAATTATTATTATTTCGTATCTGCAACCGGGCGCACGGCTATACCACGACAGCGGTAGCGAGTGTATGCATATTCAACAGCTTTGGTGCCAGAAATTCTGAGCAAATATCCAAAATGTGTATGTACACCAGCCGTCCAATAGCGTCCCTCTGTCTTGTAATATTCGATTTTTCCTGTCTCCTTCCTGCGATTTCCAGACCGATAGAAGATAAGGGATTTTGTTCCATCAGAAGAAGTGAACTTGAGTCCGGGGATGTGAGCCTTGTTCTCTTCTGCGTCTGCAGCTATAACTTCAGTGGACCATCCATCTAACAGTGTAAAGGCGCGGCTTGGCGGTACCGTAAAACCAACAGGACATGGATCATAGACGGTCTTGATGATGGAGAAAGCAGATACTGCATTGTCGGCGGCTTCAGCTTTCTGTGGATCCCATCGTCCGGCGTAATGGACGTTACCCGGTTCTTTATTTTGCCAGTCCTCAGTTGACGGGTTATAAAAAACATTCGGGTTTTGTATGGCTTCGTAAATACTGGCTTTATTCTGTATATTACTCCACGTATAGCCCAAAGCAGCAATATCCTCAGTCATGTCGTGATCTACATAGCTTGTGCCGTTCCAAATCTGTGTGGCACTAGGCATTGGGTCTTTGCGGCCATGCTGGTAATAGAGGTTACTGCCGGACAGAATTACCTCGCCTCCGTTTTGGCTGATTGTTTCTACATCGGTGGCTGTTGACTCATTCTGCTGCAACCTGATGTTGATGGTACGTGCGGTGTATGTCACTTTCTCTGCATCGCGCCAACCAAGGTTGCGCTGAGCAAAATCCAACGATTTGTCGCCAACAGAAGCAGAAATATGTTTTGACACATTTACCGTTTCAGACAGGTTGAATGTCGTCACCCAGATATGCCAGCTCCACATGATAGTGCCCGACTTGTCTTTGACACAGAGGATGGCATTGCCCTGTTTGGACACGCTTTTGGGAATTTCAAAATACATGAAGTATAAGTCACCCTCCTGGCCCAGATGGATGGTGGTGGGCCAGATGAGATACCTTTCGTCCATCCAAACGACGTCAGCCTTGAGGTCGTCGAGCGACGTGCCCGCAGGTATCACGCTTGGCCCGGTGATGTGATTACCTTTGTAATCCACAAATATCTGGTAGCTGTCCTTTTCGGTATATGCCTCGGCATTTGTCGCTCCGTTCTTGATGGCATTACCGTAGACCAGGGGGAACTTGAACTTGCCATAGCCGTTGACGACATAGCAGTTGGCTGTGTTGCGGCTGATGGGCGTCACGCCGTCGATTTTGAAAAGCGACAGGTCGTGGTAAGACTCTGGAGCCGTCGAATTCTCATCGCCATATTTTTTGGTTCGGAGATCTTTTACAGAAGGAAATCCATCGTTGCGGCGAAGTGCCAGGATCTTATAGGTCTTCTCATGGACAGAGCCAGGCATGTTGAGCATTTCCTGAGTAGAATAGACATGTCCCGTCTCATCCTCGAGGAAGAAGTCGTCGGGCATCCCGTCCTTCCATTCCGAGCCGTTCTGGTATTGAAGTTTCCACGTGACGGGGAATCCATACGATTGGTCGCCTGAGGTCGGGTTGGTGGCATAGCTCTTTACCGTGAACGTCCTGGGAGTGTTCTCCGTCCCGTCAACGGGGAAGGGAGTGGATAGGACTGAAGTGAGGTTGCTTTCTATCTTGTAGACCAACTCGTTGTCACCGATGGTGTAGGTGTAGGAGTAGCCGGGCAGCCATGTCTTGCCGCTGAGCGATGCATTGAAGGTTGCATTCTCAAATTTGGGCGTGGTGGCCATTTCTGCATCTGTGTAAAGGTTGCAGGTAATCTGTACGCTGGCATCCGACGGCAACTCCTGTGGCAGTACCATGAAGCAGTGCTCGTCGGTGTCGATGTAGGTGTCGGCAGATGTGGTGGGGGTGCCCAGCGTGTAGGAACAGTTGGACTGGTTAGCGGCAGCCTTTGTATAGGTCCAATGGCTGGTTCTCACCTTGGGGGTACCGGCATCGGTGAACTCCTCGCCCAGGGGTGCCGTACCGCTCTTGTAGATGTTCTTCAGCTCTATCTTCGTGATTTTGATGTAGTAGGTCTCTTTGATTGCGTCTCCGTCCTTCACCTTGCAGGTCATGCCGCCGGCAGGTTGCTTGAACTTGACGGCAGAGAGGATGTGGCGGAACTGCAACTCTATGCCATTGGGCGTCTTCTCAGCACGGCTCAGGGTCTTCTTTGCCGCGAGGACGTCTTTGTTGTCGGCCTCGTTGTGCTGCATGTTGTAGGTAAGGGTGGGCGTGCCTCCCACCGTAGTAACGTCAATGTTGGGAGCCTCAGTAGGGTCGGGCGCATAGCCGTAGAATGTGACGTTCTTGTCCTCTGGCCATCCGCCTGTGCCGGGGAAAGTGAGTTCTACATCACTATTACTCTCGTAAAAATCTCCTTCCTTGGTATACTTTGACGTCAGTTGTTTGGTGTAGTCCAGCACCACATTGCCATCTGCGTCTTTTGCATAGAGGCCGAAGGAGCCGATGGCAGGGAACACCTCGCCGGTGAGGCGCTGTCCGCGGGTGGCAGTCTCTTCCTCGTCAGTGGGGGCAGGTTCATCAATACGGTCCTGCTCTTCGCAGTTCAGGTAGAGTGTGAGACCCTCTATGCCATTGGCCGTCAAGGGCAGGGCAGTAAGGGCGCGTGTGTGGGATGCAGAGCCTTCGGCCCACTGACCTTGCGATTCGTTAAAGGCAAGTTTGAAATGTAATAATCCGTCGTCAAATTGTTTTGAATTACCTATATCGTCGCTACATGCGGCGAACATCATGGCCGTGAGTACCAGGCCACTGAATAGTTCGCGTCTCATCATCACTATTTTGTCTTCGTTTTTGCTTTCGTTGTTATTTTTATTCAGATCTGTTTTTGCCGGAATATGACACAGGCTTTTACCCTAAACATGCCACGCCGAAGCCACAGAAAGCACTGAACTCTTTGTTTCCGGCAAAGAGTTCTTTCCGTTTTTTATGACTTCGTCTTCCGGTTTGGCGTGACAGACAAAAGCCAGGTTACCTATGCGGTTAAGGGTAGGGTCTGTTTTTCTTAATCAAATGATGTGGTGATAGACGTCGAGAGTTCGCCACCATCAACAGGAGTCCAATCCTCGGTTGAGCTGGTTCCGGTCTTCACTTTTACTTTTGCCTCAGAAGTTGCCATGATGTTGGGCGCCTCCACTGTAAGGCGGGTGGTCTGCAGCCCGTCATACTCTCTTTTTTCCATATTCTTCATATCTTTAATATCTTTTATATCTTTTATACCTTTAGTGCTTGTTTACATTATAAATATTATGTGCGCGCAAGGGCAAGGTGCCCTATTAGAAGCCGCGCTTTGAGATATGCCATGTGAGGCCTACCATGACGTTGACGATACCATCGTGGTGGTGGCCCTGAATGACGGCGTTAACCCTGTCGTGGAAGTCCATGGCGTGGATCTCGAGGTTGACATCGAGCTGTTCGCATACGCGGAATGAGTTGAGTATGCCTCCGTTCAGCGACCATGAGTGTGCATCCCAGGGCCCGTGCCACGTGGCAATGCCTCCGAATCCCACATAGGGGACGAGGTTCCAAACGCGGTCGTGACGTTTCCAGAAGAGGCTGCTTACGTTGAACATGATGTCGCCGTGGAAGTTCCACGAGTTGTAGCGCATGCGGTAGAGCCAGGGGCGTTCGGGATAGAGCTTGGCATTATGCGCATCGGTGGGCGTCATGCCGTGGTGGAACTGGGTGTGCACCATATCGAGTGTGGTGCCGAAGCGTAGGCCCAGAACGGGCAGTATCCACTTACCCACCGACAGGTCGAAGGCGGGATATATGCGGTCGCCGAATTTGGCATCCTCGTTGTGGTCGCCCTGGAATGCCGAGGGGCCTCCCCCAATCATCAGGAACCAGTTTTTCCACTCATTCTCTCCCCTCAGCTTGAAGGGTCGTTCCTCGTCTATGTCCTCTGAATCGGCGGCCTCAGCGCCTTGATAGGCATACAACGGCATGCATGGCACGATTGCTATAGCAAGTGCCATGAAATGTTTAGCAAATTTCTTCATTGTTTATTATTCATAATTTTTTACCTTTGACAATTTTACGTTTAAGACTTCGTCGCATAGTTAGCAGTGCATCTTTATTTGCTGAGAACATAGGGCGGCACTTCGATATAGGCGCAGCCCAGTTCCTTGACGCGCACCCCGATGCACATGGCGTTACGCCCCTGGATGCGTATGATATTGGCGGTGTAATTGTAGTTGCCGAGATGGATGCTCACCTCCTGGCCCACCTTGAAGCCGGAGGGCACGAAGCTGACGGGGTAGTCACCCTGACCGGTCAGGCTCTTGAGGCGCAGCACCTCCTGGTCGGTGAGCACGGCATACTGACGCAGCTCGCTGGAGGTAGCACGGTTGAGCATATAGCCCTTGACGAACATGAGGGAGAGGAGCTTCTCGCGCTCCCAGTCGTTGACATGGACGAAGATGTACTGGGTGATGATGACACGCTGTATCTTCTTTTTCTTCTTGCGTTCCCCGTTCTTCCAGAAACGTACCTCCTCCTGCGTCACGGCAAATGCCTCGTAGTCAAGGGCGAGGATCTTCTGGCACGATGACTTCTCGGTGTTGGGCAGCACCCGTGCGATGAGCCACTTACGGACGGCGGGATCGGACTGGCTGTTTTTGCTTTTTGGCACGCCTACGGCGCCGCCAGTGCCCACCACTGGTGTTATATTTAGATTAATTGACGTCGCTTCAGACATGTAGTGTCCTGCCGATAATCATAATTCCGACTCTCTTTATGCATAAGAGAGCCACTCTTCGCGTGCAAAGGTACAACTTTATTTTAATATAGTACTATTTTGACAAATAAATTTTCATAATTTTGCCTTATTTTTCTGTTTTTGAGGGCAGATAAAGGACTACAGCAATGGTTTTTTTACGATTTCAGATACTGGATAATAAGCGAACACGCATTGAACGAATATGGAACTGCGTGACCATATAACAGGGTCGCATAGCTCAAAATTAGAAACAAAAATTAAAATAAAAATTAATTCAAATCCTGGATAAGAAGCGAACACGAATTGAACGAATATGGATCTGCGTGACCATATAACAGGGTCGCATAGCTCAAAATTAAAAAAAATTAAAATAAAAATTATTCAATTATACGGTTTATTAACGGAGATTAATGTTTACTTTTTAATCGCAACCGCAGATAGCTTTTTTTTTTGATTCCATAAAATGGAATAAATTATCTGTTTTTGAGGGCAGATAAAGGACTACAGCAATGGATTATTAGATTGTTCTTGTCTTATTTCTCACCTTGAACAAAAGAAAAATATTCCATATTGTGTTCACTTATGCGAAATTTTTGTATTTTTGCAGTCGTGAAACATAGAATCTTGCTTATATTGCTGTGCATACCGATGCTGTGCGGTGCAAAAAAGCTCAGGCCACTGGTCTGGGTGCTTGATGCCGGGCACGGCGGACGGGATGTGGGATGCGAGAGCAAGAAGTTCCAGGAAAAAGACATCACGCTGGAGGTCACCAAGGAGGTGGCTGCTCTAATCCGCAAGCACAAGCCCGGCATAAAGCTCATACTGACGCGCGAGACGGACGAATACATCTCGCTTGACGAACGGTGCCAGAAGGCCAACCGGGCCAATGCCGACCTCTTCCTGAGCATACATGTGAATACAGTGGAGTGGAAGCCCCTGCTCAGCGGCACGGAGACGTTCTTTGCCAGCACCAAGGGTCTGTCGGACGCTGTGCTGCAGAGTGCACAGAGCCGCAACCTGCCCAAGAGCGAGTTGCTGGCCTGGCTGCTGCAGAAGAACTACTACGAGGCGGGGAGGCCTACCGACCGCGGCGCCAAGCCAGAGGTGCTATACGTGCTGCGGCATACCATGATGCCTGCCGTGCTGACGGAGATTGGCTTCCTGAGCAACATGAAGGACGAGGCTTACATGACAAGCAAGAAGGGGCAAAAGGAGATTGCAGCATGCATCTATAATGCCCTGGCCGAATACTACCAGACTACTCAGGCCAAGACGGAGAGGAAGACACTGGCCACCCTGCGCAGCTCGGGCGGCAAGAAGAGCGGACTGAAGATTGAGAAGGTTAGCGCTAACCTTAACGCTAACCCTAACCCTAACGAAAACGCTAACCTTAACGCTAACGAAAACGTGGGCGGGCAGGTTGCGGCACAGCCCGTGACGGACCAGGACAATCCGCCCCTGGAGCAACAATGGGCCGAGAGTGCTGCGGCACAAGGTAAGAAGCTGGCGAGTCAGCCCCAGGCCGAACAATCCGCATCAGGCAACCAGCCCCAGACTGAGGAAGCCCCACAGCAGGCCCCCGCCGATGCTCAGCAGACCGCCGACGAGCCGCAGGCGGAAGTCCCCGACTCCATAACAGCTACTGAACCGCAGGCCGAGGAAACCGGGCCCCAGGCTCCGGCCGACAAGGCCGTGCAAACCAAGGCACCTGAGAAAGCAGCCCTTGCCCAGGCCGGGAAGGACAGCGGACAGCAGGCAGCAGACAATGGGGCGAAGGCAGAGAAGGAGGAGCAGCAGGGCGTAAAGGCTACGGAGGAGAAGGCCGAATCCCCGTCCGGCTTTACCAACTCGCCCGCCATCCCCGTCTTCAGCATTCAGATAGTGGCTGTGAGCAGCGAGCTGAAGGCGGACGATGAACGCCTGAAGGGCCTCTACCCCGTCACCTTCGTCAAGAGCGGCAATATGTTCAAGGGCCTTTACGGCGGCACCACCGACTACAAGCAGGCCAAGGCCACCCTGGCCTCCATACGTGCCAAGTTCCCCGATGCCTTCATCGTAGCCTACCTGGGCGAGGAACCCATCTCCACCTCGCGGGCCCTGGAAATGATGTCGGGGAAATAGGGTAGAGCTATATAGCTCCATATTTCAAATGCAAAAATGCAAAAATGCAAAATGCAAAAATCGGATGAAGGGGATGTCGGATGAAGGGGAAAAGTATCTAAACCCGGGTGTAAATTTTGCAAAACCCGCCTCGCGCAAAAAAGTTCAGGCCCAATTATGTTCTATTGGCACTGTTATTCTGTTGCCTGCTGTTCCCCTTCTTGCCGGAAGGCCAGCAGGGTTTGCGTGATTTCCTCCAGGCTGTCGCTCAGGGTGAGCAGCAGGTTCTTGTACTTGCCGCGCGCCACAAGGTCCTGCAGCAGGGGCCAGATGGGCATTTCATTCTTCCAGTAGTCGGCGCCCATGAAGATCATGGGGCTGGAATAGCCGAAGCTGAGGTAGTGGTTCTGCACGGCCTCCTGGAAAATCTCCTGCAGGGTGCCGGCGCTGCCGGGCGTGTATATGATGCCTCCCTTGGCAAGGGTGAGGATGCCGTCCTCGCGGATGCTGTTGTCGAAGTACTTGGCGATGTGGGTAGCCAGCGGGGTACTGGGCTCGTGGCCATAGAGCCATGTGGGAATGCCCAGGCTCTGGTAGTCGGCTTGCGGATAGCGCTGTCGGATGCGCAGGGCCGTGTCGAGCCATCCCGGGTCGGTGTAGCAGGGTGCCGTCATCATAATATGTGCGGCATCGAGCAGTTCCAGTTCGTTGCGTCCTGCCATCCATGCGCCCAGGTGAGTAGCCTCCATAGCCCCGGGTCCTCCGCCCGAGATCATGAGGAATCCCAGCTCGGTGAGCCGCTTGCTCAGGTGGGCTATCTGCATGAAGGATGGGTCGGTGCGCAGTAGTCCGTGTCCGCCCATTACGCCCACGAGGCATCGCTCCGGGTAGGCCGAGAGGAACTCGTGGAGGCAGTCGCTGATGGAGTGGTCGTGGAGGGTTCGTGCCAGGGTCTCCTTGATGTCCTCGGCCCGCTTTCCCTTCTTCAGGTAGTGGCGATAGACGCGTCCGTCATAGCATTTCTTGTAGCTCTCGGGGTTGTCCAGCTCGTAGCCCTCATAGAGTTCCTCGGCCGTGTAGAGGTGGCTGCACAGGTGGAACGTCTCGCCCATGTCGGGAAAGAAGAGGCATTCGCGCGACTGCCTCTTGAGTCCCAAGGGCAGGGTGCAGCCCATGAAGATGCAGTCTTTGTAGTGGTGGCTCATGGCCAAGTCCGTCTCTGCCGTCAGGTTCACGGCTACAAATGCCAGCCGCTGCAGTGTCTCCTCCTCGCTGTGGAGCACCTTTGCCAGCTGCCAGTCATCGGTTATCTTTTGGTAATTAGCTCTCATTTTTGTACTTGAAGGGTTGAACTTTTTGAACTTTTGAATCTTTTTTCCGTGCAAATATAATGATTTTATTGCTTATTTGAGAGAAAAAAGGTAATTTTGTGCGATGAAACTGATTAAAACACTCCTTTTGGCATGTCTTTGTTGCGTTTTCGGACGTCCCGCACATGCCCAGATGCAATGGAAGGATCCGTTGCAAGAGAGTTTTCCCACTGTTCAAGGCCGCTGGTGGCATGACGAGTTGAAGAACAACTATCACCGTTTCCCCGACCGGGCCAAGGGCGTTGTGCCCGACGGTCCGTGGGGCCAGTCGCTCCATCCCTCGGGCCTCTCCATCTGCTTCCGCAGCAACTCGCCCAAGATTCACGTCCGCTACAAGACGGGGATAGGCATGCGCCAGATGTTCCACATGCCCTCGACGGGCAGCTCTGGCCTCGACCTGTTTGCCACCGACCGCGACGGCACCATCCGCTGGGTGAAGGGCAATATGTCGTCGGGCGACACCATCACGTTCAGGTTCGAGGACATTACCTATAATAATATAAACAAGGACTACGGTTACGAATACGAGCTGTACCTGCCGCTCTTCATCGAGGTGAAGCACCTGGAGATAGGCGTGGAGGAGGGTAGCAAGCTCGATTTCCTGCCCGTAAGCAGGGAGCAGCCCATCGTCTTCTACGGCACCAGCATTGCCCACGGAGGCTGTGCCTCCAGGCCCGGCATGTCGTGGCAGAACATCATACGGCGCGAGATGGGCTACTCGCTGGTCAACCTGGGCTTCTCGGGCAACGGGCAGCTGCAGGACCCCGTATTCGACCTGCTCAGCGAGATTCCGGCTAAGCTGTTCGTCATCGACTGTATGCCCAATATGACGGGCATCTTCGACTCCATTGTGCCGCGCATCCTGCGGGGTGTGGACAAGCTGCGCCGCAAGTCGCAGGCACCCATCCTGCTGGTGGAGCACTGCGGATATCCCGGCGAGCGGGCCAGCGACAAGCGTCACCAGGCCTACCAGCGGGCCAATGACAGGCTGAAGGAGGCCTTCGACCGGCTGACGGCTGAGGGCGTGCCCGGCATATATTATATGACTAAGGACGAACTGGGACTGAGGGAGGACGATACTGTTGACGGCACGCACCCCAACGACCTGGGCATGCGCCACCTGGCCGACGGCTACGAGAAGAAGCTGGAGCCGCTGATGCACTTTGCCCGTTCGAGCCGCTACCCCTGCACGCAGCAGCGCGACTACTACGACT
This sequence comes from uncultured Prevotellaceae bacterium, assembly GCA_946407895.1. GTDB lineage: Bacteria > Bacteroidota > Bacteroidia > Bacteroidales > Bacteroidaceae > Physcousia. The sequence continues at coordinate 10,246 of CAMJQA010000001.1, read as the reverse complement.
GGCATGCCCGCCACGAGGAGGTACTGCGCATGGGACAGGAGGGCGGCGACTTCGATGTTGTGATGATAGGCAACAGCATCACCCACTTCTGGAGCGGCGAGCCTAAGGATAACTGGCACCGGGGCGACGACAGCTGGAAGAAACTCTTCGGCAAGCTGCGCGTCCTGAACATGGGCTTCGGGTGGGACCGTACGGAGAACCTTCTCTGGCGCCTGAACCACGGAGAGCTGGACGGCTACAAGGCCCGCAAGATAGTGCTCATGATAGGCACGAACGACATATCGGCCTATCCGAAGGATCCGACAGCCGTAGTAGGAGATGTCATGCAGGTGGTGAAAGCCATCCGCCAACGGCAGCCCGAGGCTGAGATCTACGTGCAGGCCATCTATCCCCGCCGCAGCGCCCTGGAGACGGTGAAGGCCGTGAATGCCGGCATTCAGATGGAACTGCAGGCACTCAGGAACGCCGATGCCAAGCTGCACTTCATAGACCCGGGTCGCGTTCTGCTCGACGATACGGGCGAGGGCATACGCGAAGAACTCTATACGGGCGACGGTCTGCATCCCGGCGAGAAGGGCTACCGCCTGATTGGAGAGAAGCTGAAAGGCTACCTGGGACTGTGATGAAAGATGTGAGATAGAGATTCTGAACCTTCATGACTCTGGACAGCCTCATAGCTCAGGGCGAGCACCAACAGCAGGACTTCAAGTACGTCATCAGCAGCGTCAGCAAGATAGCCCATTCGCTCTCGGCCTTTGCCAATACAGACGGCGGCCGGCTGCTGGTCGGAGTCAGGGATAACGGCAGGATTGCAGGTGTGCAGTCCGACGAGGAAATATATATGATAGACGCTGCGGCCAAGAGCTTCTGCCTGCCAGCCGTGGAATGCCAGATGCAGACCACGATCCAGGAAGGCCGCTCGGTGCTTATCTGCACGGTGGAGGCCAGCAGCCGGCGTCCCGTTGTGGCCCGCGAGGAGGACGGTTCGCAGCGGGCCTACGTGCGGGTGGCCGACCAGAACATCGTGGCCAGCCCCGTCCACCTGGAGCTTTGGCGTCAGCAACAGAGCAGCCGCGAGAGCATTCTGCACGAGGCCGACCGCCGGTGGCTGCCGCTCTTCCGGCAGGCCGCAGAGGGGATCACCCTGAACCGCTTCTGCCGCCTCTCGCGCCTGCCCCGGTGGCGTGCCATCCGCCTTATTGCCCAACTGCTGCGCTTCGGCCTGCTGCAGATGAAGTATGACGGACAGAAGTGGAAAGTGCATAGCACATAGCCAGTTGTGTATAAACGATAATAATATAGGGAAATATAGAGATGAAAATAGGGTTCGACAATGAGAAGTATGTGAAGATTCAGTCTGATCACATCAAGGAGCGCATAGCGCAGTTCGGAAACAAGCTCTACCTGGAGCTGGGCGGAAAGCTCTTCGATGACAATCACGCCAGTCGCGTGCTGCCCGGCTTCCAGCCAGACAGCAAGCTGCGCATGCTGCAGCAGCTCAGCGATACAGCCGAGATAGTCATCGTCATCAGCGCCGTGGATATCGAGAAGAACAAGGTGCGCGCCGACCTGGGCATCACCTACGATGAGGACGTGCTGCGCCTGCGAGCCGAATTCCAGAACCGCGGCTTCTACGTGGGCTCCGTTGTCATCACGCACTATAACGGTCAGGCCAGTGCCGCCGCCTTCCGCGAACGGCTGGAGCGCATGGGCATACGTGCCTGCTACCACTATATGATAGAGGGCTATCCTCACAACGTGGCCCTCATTGATTCCGACGAGGGATTCGGCAAGAACGATTATGTTGAAACCTCGCGCCCCCTGGTCATTGTTACCGCACCGGGCCCTGGCAGCGGCAAGATGGCTGTCTGCCTGAGCCAGCTCTACCAGGAGCACCAGCGCGGCGTGGAAGCCGGCTATGCCAAGTTCGAGACGTTCCCCGTATGGAGTCTGCCCCTGAAGCACCCCGTGAACATTGCCTATGAGGCTGCTACGGCCGACCTGAACGATGTGAACATGATAGACCCCTTCCACCTGGAGGCCTACAACAAGATAGCCGTCAACTACAACCGCGACATTGAGATATTCCCCGTGCTGAATGCTCTCTTCGAAGGCATCTACGGCAAGAACCCCTATAAGTCTCCCACCGATATGGGCGTCAATATGGTGGGCTTTTGCATCAGCGATGATGAAGCCTGCTGCCACGCCTCGCTCGACGAGATAGTGCGCCGCTACTATACCGCCCTGAACCGCTTTGCCACGGGAGTCTGCGACGAGTCGGAGGTCAACAAGATAGCCCTGCTGCTTCGCCAGGGCGGCATCACCACCGACTTCCGCCGCACTACGGTAGCCGCCCGGAAGCGTCAGGAGGAGTCGGGCCATACAGCCGCAGCCATCGAGCTCAACGACGGCACCATCATTACCGCCGGGTCGAGTCCCCTGCTGGGGTGCAGCGCCGCCCTGTTGCTGAACGCCACGAAGCACCTGGCCGGCATAGACCATGCAGTAAAGCTCATTCCGCAGGATATGATAGTGCCCATCCAGCGCATGAAGGTTGACTGCCTGCACGGGCGCAACCCTCGCCTGCATACCGATGAAGTGCTCGTGGCGCTGGCTGTGCTCTCCACCCACGACGACAACTGCCGCCGCGCTCTTGACAAGCTGCCCGAGCTGGAGGGCTGCCAGGTACATGCCACAGTCATGCTGAGCGAGGTGGACCGCAAGATATTCAAGAAGCTGGGCGTAGGACTGACCTGCGACCCCGTCACCAAGCGCTGAGGGCGCAGAGGCTGAGATTCCTGTTAACACAAACGGCACGGATGGGGCTTAAACCCATTCGCGCCGCTTGTGTCGGGGGCAGGCTTGGCATCAGAAGCCCCACAGGGTGAAGCCGGCCGAGAGGCTCTGGAACTTAGGCCCGTAGTTGTGGTCGATCACATCGCAGGGGCTGTAGCGCACATAGAGGCCGATGAAGTGGAAGCGGACACTGGCTACCAGGTTCACAGAGACCGGATTGATGCGTAGGTCGGTCGTCTTCTCCTTATACTTCTCTCCGTCTATCGAGTAGCGCGTCTTTATGGTACGGGTGTGGCTGTTGCAGCCGCCGTTCACCGCCAGTTCGGGACCGACCACGAAGTGCCAGCCGTGCTTCAGGTTGAGGTCGTACATCAGCGGGAAGGTCATCTGGAAGATGTGCAGGCGCGAGAACTTGGGCACGGCTCCTGCAGGATAAGGCACAACGTTCAGTACTTCGGCCGCGTCCTGCTGGAAGCGGTACTGATGAGTCATCCGGTAGTTGCGCCACAGGAAGCCCATCGCCAGCTCCAGGCTGTTGCGCCGGTTGAAGTTGTAGCGCAGGCCGATGGCCTCCGTCCAGTTGATCTCCAGGCTGCGGCCCATCGATACGTCCATTGGTGCCGGTTCACCCAGGGCACTTACGAAGCCGATGCCCACACCGCTCATAAACAAATCGGTACTGCCCTTGCGGCGGTGGCGGTGTTTCTTGCCCAGGGTTATGCTGAAGTCGAAACCGCCCGGATAGCGGTCTATGTCGTCACCGAGGGTCGTACTTGTACGGCTGCTGGCAGTAAGCAAATTCGGGCTGTAGTTTACTCCCCGCTTCTGCTCATTCCCTGCCGGCAGGTTATCTCCATTCTCGTTCTCTGCACCTACGGGCAGGAACAGCGTAGCCAGGATGGCGCCGGCTACCAGGCGCATTAGGTTGGTTCTCATTTGCTGGTTTTCCTTTATGTTATTCTTTTGCTTCATTTCTTCTCTGTCTTAAACATTTTGTACAGGTCCTTCATCGTGGCCGGCCCTTCCATATAGACGAGGGTGAGGTGGAAGCTGTCGCGCGGCTCCTCATAGCATTGATAGCAGAGGAAGACCTGCTCGTCCTGCCGGTTGGGCAGCTGGGCGATGAGGTAGCTGAGGCGCCCCTCCTTCATGCCGTACTCCTGCACCCGGGGCGAGTCGAGCCCCCGGCAGTCCTGCCTTACCAGTTGTTCTATCTGGCAGCACTCGGTGCTGTCGGCCGTCATCTTCAGGCTGTGGAAGAGGCTGAGCTTGTAGCGCTTGGCCTGCTCGCCCTTTACGACTGCCTTCACCATCCGCTTCGCCGGGATGACTTTTCCCTCGAAGACGGGCTCTACGCCCAGTCCCTTCTGTGCCCGGACGGCTACGAACGGAGCGCAGAGGCATAGTATGATTATCAGTTTCCGTTTCATCTTTCTTGTTCTTATATTATTTTCTTGAACTTTAATGCCCGAAGATATCGCTGAGCTGGCTCTCCACCTCGTTCTCGGAGGCGGCAGTCAGCAGGCCCTGCATCGTGCCTTCCATCAGGGCAACCACCTCCTTTTCGTCCGTCACTTCCTGTCCATATACGTAGGCCACCGCCTCCAGGGGTTCCCTGCTGCTGCGGAACAGGCTAAAGGTGAGGCCGATGGCCAGGACTGCTACGGCTGCGATGCCTATCCCTACCCGAGTCCAGAGCGGACGGGTGCGCCGTTCGGGCTGGCGCTCCAGCAGCAGTTGGTCGTAGAGGGCGCTCTCGTCCTCCGTCAGCCAGTCGCTTTCGGCCGTTGGGGGAGCCGCCTTCAGCATGGCCTTCAGGGCCAGGTCGTCGGCTGTAGGCCGTACCTCAGCCTCCAGCAGGCCGAGCAGTTGCTGCTCTTCCGCGGGCGAGGTTTCACCCCTCAGATATTTCTCTATAAGTAATGTCTTCATATTTTGAACCTTTTGATATACTCATGCAACCTCCTTCTGGCTTCCGACAGCTTGGCACTTACGCTGCGTGGCTTCATCCCTGTGAGCAGGGCCATTTGGTTGATGTCCATCCCGGGCGACTGGCGCAGCAGGAAAAGACGCCTCTGCGAGGGGGGCAGTCGGTTGATGGCTTCGGAGAGCAACTGATTATCTTCCTGTTCCTCTAGCCGGGTATCGGCCTGAAGGCTGTCGGCAGGATTGCCTATCGACTCCAGCGGCAAGGTGCTTCGCAGCTTCTGGCGCCGCCACTGGCTGACGCATACGTTCTTGGCTATGCGTACCGCCAGCGCCTGCAGCGAGCCGTCCCGGGGCAGCGAGTCGCGGAGCAGCCAGAGGCGCAAGAGCGTCTCCTGGGCTACGTCATCGGCCTCTTCCTCGTTGTGGAAGAAGGCTAAGCCTATCTGCCTGAGGATGGGCCGCAGATGCGGAACGTGGATGTTGAAGTCCTCTACTGTCATCTTCTTTTTCTGTCCGTGCTGTCTATATAACGCACGAAAGGCGGAATGTTAACGCCATGAATTGCCAAAGATACAAAAAAAAGTTGTCATACCCTGCCTCATCGAAAAAGATTTTGTATATTTGCAGCATATTTGCCCCAATTGAACGAAAAAGACACTGCTTTATGAAGAAGATTCTCCTCCAGGCCCTGGCCTTTGCGCTGCTGAGCGCCTGCCAGCAAGAAAAGGCCACGGAAACCAGTTTCCGCCAGGTTCAATCCGAGTTCCAGGCTCCCTCGGCCGAGTACCGGCCCGCCCCCCTGTGGGTATGGAATACCGACGTCAGCGAAGCCGACATAGACCGTATGCTCCTCGAACTGAAGGCGCAGGGCTTCGGCGGTGCCCTGGTGCATCCCAGGCCAGGGCTGGTGACGGAATACCTGGGCGAGGAATGGATGCGCCTGTGGAAGTACGCCCTCGAGAAGGGGCGCCAGCTGGGCCTGCAGATTAACATCTACGACGAGAACTCCTACCCCAGCGGTTTCGGGGGCGGGCATGTGCCGGACGAGATGCCCGAGGCCTACAATCAGGGCCAGGCTCTCGTAGGGCAGCGGACCACCCTGGCCCCTTTGCCCGGCGAATGCTATATGTGCATCGAGCGGACGGGCGACCAGTTCCGTGAGATAACCGACCGGCTGACGGAATATGAGGGGCGCGAGGGCGACTACTACGTCTATAAGATAGGTTGCGCACAGCCCAGCAGCTGGACGGCGGGCTTCCCATACGTGGACCTTATTGCCAAGGGCGTGACGGAGAAGTTCATCGATGTGACGATGGGTGCCTACGAGAAGGCACTGGGCAAGGAACTGGGACAGTCCGTAACCCTCATCTTCTCCGACGAACCCAACATAGCCTCGCCCATAGGCGGGCATTGCCGCTGGACCCCCGACCTGTTCGACTACTTCCAGCAGATGTGGGGCTACAGCCTGCGCGACAAATGGCCCCTGCTGGGCGAGGAGGTGGGCGACTGGCAGAAGGTGCGCCACGACTACAACGCCACCCTGCTGCGTATGTTCATAGAGCGCTGGAGCAAGCCCTTCCACGACTATGCCGAGCGGCACAACATGAAGTGGACGGGCCACTACTGGGAACACAACTGGCCCGACCTGTCGCAGGGCCCCGACAATATGGCTATGTACGCCTGGCACCAGATGCCGGGCATAGATATGCTCTTCAACCAGTTCAACGACCGGGGGTGCCAGGCGCAGTTCGGCAATGTGCGCAGTGTGAAGGAACTGCGCAGCGTAGCCAACCAGATAGGACAGCGACGTACGCTGAGCGAGACGTACGGCGGAGGCGGATGGGACGAGACGATGCAGGACTTCAAGCGGCTGGGCGACTGGGAGTATGCCCTGGGTGTGAACTTCATGAACCAGCACCTCTGCCACATGACCATCACGGGAGCCCGCAAGTTCGACTATCCGCCGGTCTTCACCTCCCTCTCGCCCTGGTTCCATGAGTACGGTGTGCTCAACGACTACTTTGCCCGCCTGTCGGTGGTGCTCAGCCAGGGCGAGCAACTTAACGACTGGCTCATCCTGGAACCCACCACCACCCTATGGCTCTATTACACGAATGTGGCAGGCGGCGACCCGCTGTGGCGCACGGCGAATGCATTCCAGCGATTCGTGACACAGATGGAGAAGGGGCAGATGGAGTACGACCTGGGATGCGAAGATATAATAAGGTACGCGGGCGAGGCGAAGGGGAACCGTCTGCGCGTAGGGCAGAGGGAATACCATACGGTCGTACTGCCGCCCGAGATGCAGAACCTGGAGGAGGCCACCTACGAAGTGCTCCTGCGCTTCGTGAAGAAAGGGGGCAGGCTGGTATGCTTCTCGCGCCTGACGAAGATAGACGGACGCAACGACGAACGCCTCTCCGAACTGCTGGATAGCAGCCGTCATCCCGGCGTAACGTTCCTCTCCGCCCCCCAGGAGCTACTGGCCCTCTACGAACAGCAGGCCCAGGCACGGGTAAAGGTGCGGCACGGCAACGATGTCTATCACCAGCGCCGGGAGTACCAGGACGGACAGTTGCTCTTCCTGGTGAACAGCAGCCTGCAGGACTCGGCCCAGGTGGAATTCTCTTTGCCGGGCCAGTTCCTGTACCGGCTGGATGCCATGAAGGGCAGCATTTCCGACTGCCAGGCGCAGAGCGTATGCCTGCAGCCCGCCGGGAGCGCACTCTTCTTTGCCACCGACCAGGAAATACCCGATGCCCAGGAGACAGCTCCCACCTACGGTGCCTCCCTGTGCACCCTGCAGCCGCTGCAGGACATAACCGCAGAGCCGCTGCTGCCGAACGCCCTCAGCCTGGACTTCTGCAATATCCGCGTAGGTGAGGCCCAGGGCGGTAAGCTCTTCTACAAGGAGGCCAACAGCTGGCTCTGGCGCCAGTTTGGTATGCCCGACCCGTGGGAGACGGCCGTGCAGTTCCGCCAGGACATCGTCCAGCGCGATACGTTCAGCCGGGGCGACATCTGGGTGGAGTACCCCTTCTTCCTGGAGGCCGGTACCGAGACTGCCGGCCTGAGGGCCATCGTGGAGCGGCCTGATATTTGGGAGGTGCTCGTGAATGATTCTGTGCTCGGCAACTGGCAGGCCGACACGTTGCTGGACAGCCGTTGCGGTGTATTCGACCTCGACGGTTTGGTGCGGCGTGGCCAGAACCGCCTGACGCTCCACCTGCAGCGGATGAGCATTATGGCCGAGCTGGGCCCCGTTATGCTTACGGGCCGCTTTGCCCTGCGGTCGGCACAGCAGGGCTTTACGCTGGCTCCTGCTACAGCCGCCATGAAACTGGGCAGCTGGGCCAGCCAGGGCTATCCGATGTATGCCTGGGGTGTAGGCTACAGCACCTCGTACGAGATAGAGAAGATGGGGGCGCGCGCCTATCTGCTGCAGATGAAGCACTGGAACGGCACGTTGGCCCAGGTCTTCGTGAACGGGCAGCGGGCTGGCATACTGATGGGGCAGGCCGACCAGATGGACCTTACCCCCTGGTTGAAGAACGGAGAGAACACGGTTGAGGTACGCATCTTCGGGTCGCTGAAGAATCTCTACGGTCCGCACTACGGTCCTGCCACCGGACTGATGAGCCCCTGGTCGTGGGCGGGCATAACGGAGCAACGGCCCGGCAGTACCTACGAGGTGATTCCCTACGGCCTGATGCAACCCTTCGAAATAGTGGAAACAGAGACCAACCTTGAACTTTGAACTCTTGGAGCAGCGAGCGCAGAACCAAACTCGTTTGAGTTTTGCCGAGTCGCGAAAAGAGTCGAGCGAAGCTCAACCTTGACCTTCGGTCGAGCCTGCTCTCGCTCGGTATAGCTGAAACGAGTTTCGCTCTACTCTCGCTTAATCGCAGCCTTGAACCTTGAACTTTGAACTTTGAACTTTGAACCTTTTGAACATTTTGAACTCTTGAACCTTTTGAACGCCCGCAGGGCTTTTTAAACATGAAAATAGGATTATTCAGTATCGGATTAGATACGTACTGGGGGCAGTACGAAGGTCTGCTGCCCCGGTTGCAGCGTTATGAAGACGAGATAGCCCGCCGGCTGCAGGGCCTGCAGGTAGAGGTGGTCAGGGGCGGTATGGTAGATAACGTATCCAAGTCGCACGCCGCGGCATCCCTCTTCCAGCGCCAGGAGGTGGAGCTTGTCTGTGTCTTCATCTCCACCTATGCCCTTTCATCCACCGTTCTTCCCCTGGTGCAGCGGGTGGGCAAGCCCGTTCTGCTGCTGAACATACAGCCCGTTCCGGCCATCGACTACGACCACCTGAACGGACTGGGCGACAGGGCACTGATGACGGGCGAGTGGCTGGCTCACTGCCAGGCCTGCTCGGTACCCGAACTGGCCTGCGTGCTGAAGCGTGCGGGCCTCCGTTTCGACATCGTTACGGGCTACCTGGCCGACGAGGAGATGTGGCACGAACTGGCCGACTGGATGGATGCGGCGCGTGCCGTGTCGGGTATGCGGTCGAACAAGATGGGCATCCTGGGGCACTATTACTGCGGCATGCTCGACGTCTATACCGATACCACTAAGCAGTCCATCACCTTCGGCACGCATGTTGAGTTGTTGGAGATGTGCGAACTGAAGGCCCTGCGCGATGGCGTCTCGGAGCAGGAACTGAGGGATAAGCTGGAGGAGTTCCACCGTGTGTTCCGCGTAGATGAGCAATGCGAGGAGGCCGAGCTGCGGCGCGCAGCCCTCACCTCCGTTGCGCTGGACAAGATGGTGGAGCGACACGGACTGGGCAGCCTGGCCTACTACTACGAAGGTCAGCCCGGAAACGACTACGAAGACCTCGTCACCTCCTTCATTGCCGGATGCACCATCCTTACGGGGCGCGGTGTGCCCACAGCCGGGGAGTGCGAGGTAAAGAACGTGCAGGCCATGAAGCTGATGGCCCTGCTGGGAGCCGGCGGCTCCTTCTCGGAACCATACGCTATGGATTTCCACGACGATGTGGTGCTCTGGGGGCACGACGGGCCGGGCCACCTGAATATGGCCCAGGATGGCGTAGCGCTGGTTCCGCTGCCCATCTTCCACGGCAAGCCGGGGCGCGGACTGAGCATTGAGATGGCTGTGCGCCACGGCGATGTCACGCTGCTCTCGGTCTGCGAAGACCAGGATGGCATACACCTGCTGGTGGCCGAGGGCCAGTCGGTCGAGGGGAAGACAATGCACATAGGCAATACGAACAGTCGCTACCGCTTCCCCCTCCCCGTCAAGGAGTTCATGCACCGCTGGGCAATGGGCGGACCCTCCCACCACTGCGCCATCGGTGTGGGGCACGTGGCAGGCAAGATTGAGAAGGTGGGCCGCCTGCTGGGCGTGCCCGTAATTAACGTAACCAGCTTCCTTTAGCCACCATAACCGGCTTGGCTATTCCTATAAACCTATAACCCATAACCTATAACCCATAACCTATAACCCATAACCCATAACCTATAACCCATAACCTATAACC